>DATFGW010000122.1:0-4738 GCA_035249045.1 Gemmatimonadaceae bacterium
CTTTCTTTTTGCTTCGACGTTGACTGCTCAAGCCCGCACCGTCGCCGAGCGCCTGGGCCACCCGGTCAACTCGAAGCTTCTCATCATCCATGCAGACGATCTCGGTGCCGCGCATTCCGCCGACGCCGCCAGCTTCGATGCTCTCGACAAGGGCATGGTGACGTCGGCGAGCATCATGATGCCGACGCCGTGGGTGACCGAGGTTGCCGCCTACGCGCGCACCCACCCCAACGCTGATCTCGGGCTCCATCTCACCATCACGAGCGAATGGGAGACTTACCGCTGGGGGAGCGTTGCGTCGTCGGACAAGGTTCCGAGCCTGCTCGATTCCGCGGGGACATTCCCGAGCGACGTCGAGCCAGTTGCCACAAGAGCGAAGCCGGAAGAAGTCGAGCGCGAGCTGCGCGCACAGGTCGAGCGGGCACTGGCGATGGGGATCCACCCGACTCACCTCGACAGCCACATGGGAGCGCTATTCAGCACACCACAGCTCGCCGCGGTCTATGTCAAGGTCGCGCACGATTATCATTTGCCGTTTCTAGCCGTACGCGGAAATCCACCCGGCGGTCCGCAGACAACCTACGCACCCAACGACGTACTTCTCGACAACGTCATCATAGCCGGGCCCCAGGTGCCTCGTGACAAGTGGAAACAGTTCTATCTCGACGCGGTCGCCAATCTCAAGCCGGGTCTCACCGAGATGATCGTGCACCTCGGCCACGACGACGCCGAGCTCCAGGCGGTGATGGTCAATCACGAGCCCTACGGCTCGGCGTGGCGGCAGCGGGACTACGAGGTGGTGAACAGTCCGGAGTTCAGGAAGGCACTCGCGGACAACCACATCGTGTTGGTGCGCTGGAAAGACTTACAGCAGCTCGCACCGTAGCTGCAACGGCAACTGCCACCGTTGACGTCCCGAAGTAGTGAACTTCGAACCAGCCACTACGCCACTGCCATCTCGCACCCGTTCAGTTGCAGTTTATCACCGCACTTTACGGGCAGGTCAGCCTATCAGAAGGCACATCGCTTGCCCCCAAGAATGGCGTGGAAAACCTCGACCTCTTTGCAAGCCCTCCATCGCTGCCGGAGGGTTTTCGTTACCAGCGCGAGGTGATCTCGCGCGAGATGGAGACAGCGCTGCTCGCGGAGTTTCGCGATCTTCCATTCAAGGAGTTCGAGTTTCACGGCTACACCGGGAAGCGCCGCGTCGTGTCGTATGGCTGGCAGTACGACTATAGCGAGGCGAAGTTGCGCAAGACCGACGACATCCCGGAATTCCTGAAGCCGGTACGCGAGATTGCAGCGCGATTCGCGGCCGTGACACCCGGAGATCTGCAGCACGTTCTCGTAACTGAGTACAGTCCCGGCGCGCCGATCGGCTGGCACCGCGACAAAGCTGTCTTTGGCGATATCATCGGCATCTCGCTGCTCTCGTCGTGCACCTTCAGACTGCGGCGAAAGGTGGGTGCGAAATGGGAGCGGGCGTCGATAGTCGCCGAGCCACGCTCGGCCTACCTGATGCGGGGACCGTCACGCACCGAGTGGGAGCATAGCATCCCGCCGGTGGACTCCCTCCGTTACTCCATCACGCTTCGGAACTTTCGTGAGAGCTGACTTCTCGCGGTTCTGCTGCGCTTACGCCCGTCCGCTGCCGTCTCCATCACTACGAAGCTCCCACCGCCAGACCCTGCCATCGTCCGGATCATCGACTTCGCCGGTGAAAACGAAGCCGCATTTGGCGAGGACGCTCGTCGAGGCGTTCCTTGTCGGCAGAGTGTGCGCGATGATCAGATCGACCGTTGAATCGGCACGCGCAAAGGAGATGAGAGCGCGCGCGACTTCCGTCGCGTAGCCCGCTCCCTGATGGCTCGGCACGATACCGTACGCGATTTCGACCGTCCCTTTGTTCGCTGGTCCCTTGAAGCCGCCGACACCGACCACCCTCGAGATAATTCTGTCTACGACGGCGAAGCCGAGCTGCCAGGGATTCGGCCCGTCCAGCCTCCGAAGATTGTCGAGGTAGTCCTTCGACAGCTCGCCGGAAGTGTAGAACTCGCGCAATCCGGGGGCGGCCGGATAAGCCGACACCAGATTGAACAACTCCGGATCTTCGATCAGAGCGAGGATCTGTTCGGGGCTATAGGGGACGAGGCGCAGCCGCTCTGTCTCGACGACGTCGGTGTCCCGGACCTGGCGCCGATCCATTATCGCCGATCCCCGCGAACGAAACCTGCCATACCGATCTGCTACTCCGGCGATTGCGCGCGCCGCAGTGGAATCATCTCGGCCGGCTTCTCCGCGACCCAGAACCGCTCGTCACGCGCCAGTATCGCCGCGTCGGCTGGAGGGGTCATGGAGGTTGGCGCCAAAATCCTCCCTCCCGGACGAACAACCTTCATCGCCGACGCGACGATCTCGGGCGGAAAGCTTGCGTCGACCGCCACTCCGAGCGCGGAGCCGGGCGCCAGCGGAATCTCCCGACTTACGCGCAGCAATCCCACAGTCTCGGACTCGTCGACCTCCTTCGCGGGATTGAGAACGAGGACCCTCGCCTCGGTCATCACGCTCAGCTCCTGCGCCGCGTTGCCCCAGGCGCCGCCGACGACGAGCGTCGCACCCGGCTCCGTCGCATTCAGAAACGCACCGACGCGCGTTGCAAGCTCTTCCCGATTCCGCGGCACCGGCGCCGCCGCGGGCGATGGAGCCGGTAACGAATCTCCCGCCTGGCGGAAATCGACGATCCCGTGACGTACAGCATACTCCGCATGGCACACGGGGCAGCCGAGCAGGCCGTCGATTACGAATCGATTCGAGATCGCCTTGAGCGACGCGACGAGCCAGGTGTCCTCATGCTGATTGATGCACCGCAACAGGTCGAGCATCTCGATGAACACAGCTGGCTCAGCGGCGAAGGGTCGAGGGTTGAGCTAGCTGTGCGAAAGGCGCAGCTCTTCGACGTTGACTCGCTGCGGCTGGGACAGCGCGAACATCACCGCCGCAACTACGTCGTCTGGCTCGAGCATAGTGCGCTTCGAGTGCGGCCTTTCGACGGGGTCGGTCACCGTTACGTCGTTCCAGATTTCGGTGTTGGTCGCCGCGGGCGAGATCAGCGTCGTCCTCACGCCGGTTCCACGCAGCTCCGCGCGCAGCACTTCGTGGACGGCGCGCAGTCCGAACTTCGCGGCAGAATACGCGGCATTGCCGGTGTAGATCGTCCTGTCCGCCACCGAGCCAATGCTGACGATGTGACCGGACTGGCGCTTCTTCATGTCCGCCAGAAATGCCCGCGCGAACAGGAATGGGCCGACGAGATTGGTGTTGACAATGTCGAGAAATGCGTCAGCAGTGGTCTCTTCTGCCACCGCGACGCTGAAGATTCCGGCGCTGTTGACGACGATGTCCGGCGCGCCGCCGAGCTCGCGCGCAATCCGCTTACTGGCCGTCTCCACACTCGCGGGCTCCGTCACGTCGCACGCGACGGCGATCGATCCCTTGATCTGTCGCGCGCGTTCCTCGAGCCGCGCCTGGGTCCGAGCCACCATTGCTACCCTGACGCCCTGACCCGCCAGCGCCTCGGCTATGCCGGCGCCAATCCCCCGAGAAGCGCCGGTGACGACAGCGGTCTTCGCGCTCAGGCCCATTTACTAGTCACGCCCGTTGTGGGCGAGGCGTAGGAATTCATCGCGCGTCTTCGGATCTTCACGGAACGCCCCGCGCAGCGCCGATGTAATCGTCTTCGAATTCTGCTTCTCCACGCCGCGCATCATCATGCAAAGGTGGTACGCCTCGATGACCACGCCGACGCCGCTCGGCTTGAGCACCCGGCAGAGGCCCTCGGCGATTTGCTCGGTGAGGCGCTCCTGCACCTGGAGCCGCCGCGCGTACACATCGACGATGCGCGGAATTTTGGAGAGGCCGACGATTCTGCCATTCGGGATGTAGGCGACGTGCGCCTTGCCGAAGAACGGCAGCATGTGGTGCTCACACAGCGAGTAGAGCTCGATGTCGCGGACCATGATCATGTTGTCGTGCTCTTCCTCAAAAACAGCGCTGCCGATCACCGCTTCTGCCGACGACGCATACCCCTGGGTCAGCCATTTCATGGCGTGCGCGACCCGATATGGGGTTCGAAGTAATCCTTCGCGCTGCGGATCTTCACCGAGCAGCTCGAGCTCCCGGCGCACCAGCTGCTCGAACTCGCGGGACGATTTAACATCGCCCACGCCCTCGAGATCGCTACTGTCCGGTGTATTCGACATAGTTGTTCTCGGTCTCCCAGAGCACCAGCCTTTTCAGCGAGCCGGGAGCAACGCGGGGCGCGAGAATCTTCCAGAACGCGGTGATGATGTTCTCCGACGTCGGAATCACGCCCTTCATGAAGGGCACGTCGAGATTGAAGTTCTTGTGATCGACAATGTCGATGATCTCGCGCTCGACGATCTTCTTGAGCTGCGACAAATCGTAGACGTAGCCCGTCTTCGGATCGATATCACCTTCGACCGAGACATCGAGGGTGTAGTTATGTCCGTGCCAGTTCGGGTTGTTGCATTTCCCGAACAGTCGGGAGTTCTCCGCGTCGGAGAGCTCCGGATTGTGGACGCGGTGGGCGGCGTTGAAGCGCACCCTGCGGGTGACTGTTACGCGCGGCATGTTTAGGGTAAGATATCGAACATAAAGAAGCTCCGCCGGACGCCGGCGGAGCTTCAGATAAAATGGGACGGAGAGGTTTTTTGAAGCC
>DATFGW010000123.1:0-6881 GCA_035249045.1 Gemmatimonadaceae bacterium
AGTCTCCGGACAGCCTGAGCGATCGAAATGCTGACGCGATCATCCAGCTCGAGCGACGCGACGGCGTCTACCTGATGTCGGTCGCTCGCTTCGGCGACACGCTGGTCACCCGGCAGCTTACCGATGTCAAACTCCCCGATACCGTGTACGTCGGACTGTTCGTGTGCGCGCACAATGACACTGCCGTCGAGCGGGCGGTGTTCAGCAACGTGCGCATTACTGTTCCCGCCAGAGCCGACCTCGTACCGTACCGCGACTACCTCGGCAGCAATCTGGAGATCCTCGACGTCGGAAGCGGCAACGCGACGATCGTGGCGCAGTACAGGGGATCCTTCCAGGCGCCCAACTGGACACCGGATGGCAGGGCACTGATCTACAACCAGGAAGGAAAGCTCTATCGTTTCGACCTAAGCTCGCGCGCCGTCGAGCCGATCAACACCGGCTTCGCCACGCGGAACAACAACGACCACGTGCTTTCTTTCGACGGGCGCACGCTCGGAATCAGCAACCACGCGCCGGAGGACAGTGGCGCGTCGATCGTATACACTGTGCCGGTCACGGGCGGGACGCCGAAACGCATTACTGCCAAAGGCCCGTCGTATCTCCACGGCTGGTCGCCGGACGGTCGCTGGCTCGTCTACACCGGCGAGCGGAACAAGGAATTCGACATCTACAGGATTTCGACGGATGGCGGCGACGAAATCAGGTTGACGAACACGCCGGGGCTAGACGACGGGCCGGAGTACAGTCCCGACGGAGAGCACATCTACTTCAATTCGGTTCGCAGCGGACGAATGCAGATTTGGCGGATGCATCCCGATGGAAGCGATGCGCAGCCGGTAACCAACGACGGCTTCAACAACTGGTTTCCGCACGTCTCGCCCGACGGAAAGTGGATTGCGTTCATTTCCTTCCCGCCGGAGGTTCCTCCGGATGACCATCCCTTTTACAAGCACGTCATGATCCGGATGATGTCAGCGGGCGGCGGGCCGGCGAGAGTGATCGCCTACGTGTACGGCGGACAAGGCACCATCAACGTTCCGTCGTGGTCACCGGATGGGAAAAAGCTCGCCTTCGTGAGCAACACCACCATGGATCGATGAGGCGTTGAGCCTTGGGCGAGAAGCGCATCCTTCGCTGCAAGGCAATCCTGTTCGATCTGGATGGAGTGCTGGTGGACTCGGCGGAGTGCATCGAGCGCACCTGGCGTGGCTGGGCGGCGCGCCACAAGCTCGATCCGGAGAAGGTCATCGCCGCAGCGCACGGACGACGGACCCGGGAGACGATTCAGCTCGTGGCGCCGGAATTGGCCGCTGATGCCGAAGTCGCTGCGCTCGAGGCTAATGAGGCGATGACGGCGGAAGGGGTCCACGAAATCGAAGGAGCGCGTGAGCTGCTGCGCGGCCTTCCACCAGACAGGTGGGCGATCGTCACATCCGGAATCCGCGCCGTCGCCCAGTTCCGGATCGAGCTGATGCGATTGCCGTCGCCGAGGGTAATGATCTGCGCCGATGACATCGAGCGCGGAAAGCCGGATCCGGAAGGGTATCTCACAGCGGCAGCGCGGCTGGGCACCGCGCCCGCTGACTGCTTAGTCATCGAGGATGCACCGGCGGGCGTCGAGGCCGCCCACAATGGCGGCATGCGCGCGATTGCTGTCGTCGGGACTTACCCGGCCGAGCTTCTCCGCGACGCGGACATCGTCGTCAATCGCCTCAAGGATCTCACCTTCGGACGCGACGGAGCGCAAATTCTGATCGAGCTCCAGGCAGCTTCCGCTCGGACAGAGGGTAGCCCCGCATGACAGCACGATTCACCCGCGCGACGTCGATGATGTTGGCCGTGTTCGCCTTCTCCGCGCAGCGCGCAGCGAGCCAGCAAGTCGGCACCACTCCGCCGCCCGACGAAAGGTTCAAGGCGGACATCCTCGTGATCGCCCCGCACCCTGACGACGAGTCCACCATCGCGGGATATCTCGCCCGCGCCGTACTCGACGAACACCGGCGGGTCGCCGTCGTTCTGACCACCCGTGGCGACGCCGGTCAGAACCTGGTCGGCAATGAGCAGGCGCGCTCGCTCGGCGAGATCCGTGAGATCGAGACGCGTCAGGCGCTGGCGTCGATCGGAATCACCAACGTGTTTTTCCTGCGCGCGCCTGACACGCCGAGTCAGGATCTCGCCGACGTGCTTCGGTCGCTGGAGACGTCCAATCACGGCAGCTCGCTCGGCGAGGCGGTGCGCTTCATCCGGCTGACGCGGCCCGATGTCGTGATCACGATGCTACCCGCGACGGTGGTCGGGGAGAATCACGAAGATCATCAGGCGTCGTCGGTGATCGCCACCGAGGCATTCGATATTGCAGGAGACCCGACCTGGTTCCCCGAGCAGGTAGCCGCGCCAGAGGACAGACTGTGGTACGGCAACCTGATGGAAGGACTTCACGCGTGGCAGCCGAAAAAACTTTACTACTATACGGACGCGACGCATTTCGATTTCATGCAGGGGAAGGGGCCGCAGTACTCGATGACTGCGATATCGCCATCTCAGCATGTGTCCTATGCGCGTCTCGCCGCCAAGGAGCTCTCGTACCATCTGACGCAGTACGGCGATGCGCCGGCGAAAGCGCTCGCCACCAACGATCTTCACGATTTCGAGATGCCGCTGCCGTTCGTCCTGGCCAAGTCGCATGTTGGCGGCCCCGTGACTGGTGACATCATGGCGGGCATTACTACCGGCGCTATTCCTTTCTCGCCTGTACGCGGATATCGCGCGCCTGGGAATCCTGGTGGCGTGTCGATGGAGCTCGGGCAGGCATGGGCGTTTTACCGGCGATTCTACCCCGCTCACGACCTCGACGTGATGCAAACTCTTCTCTCGCCGGAGCTCGGCGTTGGCAGCGGCTCCCGTTTTCCGGTTATTCTGCTGCTGCACAACGACACTGAAGCCCCGGTGACATTCCATTTGCGCAGCGAGCTTCCCGCGGGGTGGGGCGTCGACAGCACGAGCGGCCAACATTCGCATCCGTGGCCGATGACGACCTTCACCGTCGCGCCGCACAGCGATCTTTCGGCGCGGATCAGACTGGTGGCACCGAGGGTGGAGAAATCGCAGTGGCAGACGCTACGGTGGACGGCGGATGCCGGAGGGCGTCAGGTGGGACCCGTTGAGCTGAGAGTCTATGTCGGAGGACAATGACATGCCGGGAGGCAAATGACCGAACCGACCACTCGGGCAATTCTCGCGACCAGCGAAGGGCAGCCAAAGCTGCAGCGCCGTTTCGGACTCCTGCCCGCGACAGCGCTCAACATGACCAACATGCTTGGCGCAGGGCCGTTCATCACGATCCCGCTCCTGATGTCCGCGCTCGGCGGACCGCAGGCGATGCTGGGCTGGATCGTCGCGCTCGTGATCGTCATCTGCGACGGAATGGTGTGGAGCGAGCTCGGCGCAGCGATGCCGGGTTCCGGCGGCTCATTCAACTATCTGCGTGAAGCCTTCGGACCCGCCCGCATCGGCCGACTAATGGGCTTTCTGTTCGTCTGGCAATTCATTCTCAGCGGCCCGCTCGAGATCGCGTCCGGCTACATCGGGTTCGCGCAGTACGCGAGCTTCATCTGGACCGGACTGTCGCGCGGCGGCGTGATCGTGCTGGTGACGGTGGTGGGAATCATCAACATTGCTCTGCTGTATCGACGCATCCATTCGATCGCCAAGATCACCGTCTCGCTCTGGATCGGCACCCTGATCACGGTGCTGGCGGTGATCCTCGCCGGAGCCTTCAACTTCAATCCGCACGTCGCGTTCGACTTTCCTCCGGGTGCCTTCAACTTCTCGCTGGGCTTTTTCCTCGGGCTCGGCGCCGCCTCCCGGATCGGCATCTACGACTACCTCGGCTACTACGACGTCTGCTACATCGGCGACGAAGTGAAGGATCCTGGTCGGGTGATTCCGCGGTCGATTCTGATCAGCACCATCGCCGTCGCGATCATCTACATCGGCATCAACTTCTCGATCATCGGCGTGGTACCGTGGCGGGAGTTCGTGCCGGCCGCCAATCATCCGGAGTCGAACTTCATAGTGTCGGTATTCATGCAGCAGCTCTACGGCCACGGCGTGGCGACGGTGTTCACGCTGCTGGTGCTCTGGACTGCGTTCGGCTCGGTGTTCGCGCTGCTGCTCGGTTACTCGCGGATTCCGTTCGCGGCGGCAGAGAGCGGCTACTTCTTCAGGGTGTTCGGAAAGCTGCATCCGACGAAAGACTTTCCATACATCTCGCTGCTGGTGCTCGGGGTGTTCTCGATCGTGGCCGGTTTCTTCTCGCTGGGAACGGTGATCGACGCCCTGATCGTGACGCGCATCCTGGTGCAGTTCATGGGACAGATCGTCGGGCTGATGGTTCTGCGTCGCAGGGCGCCGGAGATGCCGCGGCCTTACAGGATGTGGCTGTACCCTCTACCAGCGCTGATCGCCCTGCTCGGCTGGATCTTCGTTTTCGCCACGACTCAGCTCAACGTCATCATCTTCGGAATCGCGGTGCTTCTGCTTGGATGCGGCGCATTTCTGATCTGGTCGTGGAACACCAGGCGGTGGCCGTTTGGGCTGGAGGCAGCATCGACGGCTTGACCTCGCGGAGATTCGAGCGCGCGCTGGTCACGGCGTCGGCGGCAGTGGGCGTCCTGGCCATCGCCGGTTGCAATGGAAGATCCAAATCCGACGGAGAACGGCTGGCGAGAACCGAGTGCGCCGCCTGCCACGCGTTTCCAGAGCCGAACTTGCTCGACAAAAACACGTGGCAGGCCGGAGTGCTGCCGCGGATGGCGCCGAGGTTGGGGGTAAGCGCTCAGTCGTTGTCGGAAGCCATGAGCAGGGACACCAACACGGTGGTTCTCAACGGCGCCGTCACGCAGCAGGACTGGCAGAAAATCGTCGCATACTACGTCCAGAACGCCCCCGATTCACTTCCATATCAGTCGCTGCCTGTCGAGCCGCAGCTCGACCCGTCCTTCTTCGCGGTGCGACCGCTGGTGCCAGGGATGAAGAGCAGCGGAATCATCACTCTCCTGCGCATCGACTCTCTGCGTCGGCGTATTTTCATCGGCGAGGCAGGCTCCAATCTGCTGCGGGTGGTGGATTGGAGAGGCCGCGAGGTGGCGTCGACAACACTCGGCAGTCCGCCGACCGACATCATCATCGGGCGGGACAGCGTGCTCGTCCTCGAGTCGGGGATTCTCGATCCCAACGATCTGCCGCGCGGATCGCTGGTAAAGTACGAGCTGGCCGGCGATTCGCTGCGAGCGCCCAGCGTAGTACTCGATTCGCTGTTCCGGCCGGTGTTCGTCAGAACGTTCGACTTTGCGCAAAGCGGCCGGCCCGATCTGATCGTCTGCGAGTACGGAAACAATCGCGGACGTCTGGCCCTCTACCGCTCGACTGGAGTGGGATACACCCGTCAGGTTCTGGCTGCTACGCCCGGCGCGATCAGGTTCGAGATTCGCGATCTGACCGGGGATGGCGCCCCCGACCTCGTCGTTCTGTTTGCGCAGGCGGATGAGCGGATCGTGCTCTACGAGAACGACGGCAAGGGTAACTTCGCAGGCACTCCGAAGGTTCTGGCGCGGTTTCCGCCCGTCTATGGCTCGATGTACTTTGCGATGCACGACTTTAACGGCGACGGGGCGCCCGACATCGTTTACGTAAACGGAGATAACTTCGATTATTCTCGCGTGCTGAAGCCTTATCACGGAGTGCGGATACTCGAGAACGATGGCCACGATAATTTCCGGGAGCGATTCTTTTTCCCGATCTATGGCGCGGCGCGCGCCGAAGTCGGCGACTACGATGGCGACGGCGATCTGGATATCGTCGCGACCAGCAATTTTGCAGATTTCCAGAAGCACCCAGAGCGGGGAATAGTGTTTCTCCGCAACGAGGGACACTATCAGTTCACGCCATTTACATTCAGCGTCGCAGCGGGCAATGAGTGGAACCTGACCGACGCCGCGGATCTGAACGGCGACGGCCGCCCGGATGTAATAGTCGGGGCGATGGATCTACAGAACGTCGGGGCGCTGCAGCGGCGGGACGGTGGCGGTCGACTGGAGATTCCCAAGGGAGCGGTGCTGCTGTTCGAGAACCGGATGAACGTCAGGTAATTTGATCTCAACGAGAGTATTGGAGGCGAGTTCAGTGATGCGGATTCGGAGTGTGGCGAGCTTTATCGTGATGCTGTCTCTGGCGTTGTCGGCGACGGCCGTCACGGTGTCGGCGCAGGAGCAGCTGATGCTCCACAACGACTGGCAGATTCAGTCGTCGGCCAAGGTGGGGGTGGATGGCGCGTCGATCTCTTCCACCGCCTACACTCCGACCGACTGGTACCGTGCGACCGTACCGTCGACGGTTGTCGGAGCCCTCGTCGAGGACAGCCTTTACGGTGATCCATTCTTCGGAATGAATCTGCGCGAGATTCCCGGCACGACCTTCAAGATCGGCGCGAACTTCGTCCACACCGACATGGATCCGCAGAGCCCCTACGCCGTCCCGTGGTGGTATCGGACGACTTTCAGGGTGCCGGCGACGATGCGCGGTCGTCGCATCACTTTGAACTTCGAGGGCATCAACTACCGGGCGAATGTCTGGCTCAACGGGCGCCTGCTCGCAGACTCGGCGGCGGTTGCGGGCACTTATCGCCACTACGCCTTCGACGTCACCGATCAGGTGAATGCCACGGGTGCCAATGCGCTGGCGGTTGAAGTCTTTGCGCCAAAGCCCGCGGATCTGCAGACGACGTGGGTTGATTGGAATCCGTCCCCGCCGGACAAGGACATGGGACTCTGGCAACCCGCGTATCTCAGCGCGAGCGGCGCGGTGATCGTCCAGTATCC
>DATFGW010000124.1:0-9721 GCA_035249045.1 Gemmatimonadaceae bacterium
CTGCTTTATCTCGTGTTTGTCATCGTGGTCGCGCTGTTGTACTTCGCTTGTCGATGGTACTGGCGGAGGAAGTCGACGAATCCGGCGCGGTGGATGAAATACGTATGACCTTGAGCGTGTGAGTGATTGAGGACTCAGAACCGAAGACCTGATTTAGGGTCGAGGATTTGATTGAGGCCGAGGACCACCTGCATTGCTGATTGCTGATTAATTGAGGACGAGGACAAATGGAGAAGTCTGCGCTCACGCGCGCCGAGGCAGGTGCACCGTAAACGTCGTCCCCTCCTCCTCCGACGATTCGACCTGGATGGTTCCCTTGTGCGCATGCACGATTCGGTCGGCGATGTAGAGTCCCAGCCCAAGGTTGGCTGAAGAACCCGTCGATTTCGTTGTCTCTGTTCGCGGCTTCATCGCGCTGAAGAGTCCGTCGAGCTGATCTTCGGGGATTGCAACCCCGCGATTGTGCACGGCGATCGTTACCTCGTCATCGGTGCCCTGGACATCCACAGCGACTGCCGTGCCCTGCGAGCCGTGCTCCAGCGCGTTGCCGACGAGATTGGTCAGCACCTGGGTCATTCGCTCGCAATCCCATTCACCCTTTAGCGCTCCACGCGCGTTCACCTGGATTCTGCGTTCCGGGTGCGCCGCCAGAAGCTCATCCACCACATCGTGGACAACCTTCCCCATGTTCATCCTTCCCGGCGCAATCGGAATCCCACCGCCAAGCCGGCTGCGGGTGAAATCGAGCAACGCGCCTACCATATGGTTCATCCGTGTTGTCGCACTCACGATCCGCGTCGTGAGAGTGAGATGCGGCTCCTCGAGCTCGTTGGTCTCGAGCATGAACTTCGCCGACGTCAATACCGCGCCGATCGGCGACCGCAGGTCGTGGCCGAGGATAGCGAGGAACATTTCCTTCGATTTGTCGAGATCCTCGGTGAATCGCGTGATCGATTCCGCGAGCGACTGGTCGATCGCCTCGTTGAAGCGCGTCAGGTCATCGAGATCGGTGGAATTTGCCTCGGGTCGATCCCTCGACCAGAGACGAATGACGCTGGCGCGAAGCGCACGGTACTCGGCCACCATCTGGTCGAGCGTGAATCCACTTTCGGCCCTCCCCGACCCGTGCTTCTCCGCGGCAGTCCGCTCGTTTGGATCGCCAACGGGCGCGCGCCCCTTTGATTTTTCCGATTGCTCGAAGTCACCTTGTGGAGTCTTGAGATCCTCGGCGATCACCACCAGCATCTCCGCGGCGTGGTCGCTCAACGCAGCGATCCCCATCGACCCGCTCGCCGGAGCGCAGCTCTGCGCAAACGCCAACCACTCGGCGAGGATCGCGTCGCGGTTGGCGAGAATGAAATCCGCCAGTCGCGGCGCGGTGCTTCCAGCGGCGCGGGGCGCCGCCTTGATGCTTTCCTCGCGGTCGAAGCTCCCCGTGTTAGCGGATCGTGAAATCGCCTTTCACCGGAGTGAGGTCGAATTCGCCAGCATTACAATCGGTGCTGGTGCCGGGCGTGTGAAAGTTGATCAGGGTCGCAAAGTCGGGGGCTGATTTCTTGCTGCCGTTGTCGACGATCCGAAAAACACCCTCCTGCCCGATCATCGATTTCTTGTTGCTGTGAGTCACGAGTCCGCTCAGCGTGGCGGTATTCCCGACGATGTTGACGCAGTTGATGTCGATCTGCCCGTTGACGTTTCCGCCGGCGGCCTTGTCCTGGAACGTGGCCCGTCCGGAGCTCCCGGTTGCGTTTACCGTGATGTGCTCTACGGAGCTGCCGAAGGTGATGGTGCCGCTGCCACTCACGGTGGCCGCCGTAGGCACCACCGTCAGGGTTAGTGCGAAAAGTGGGATCCGAAACATGGTGGCTCTCCTGAAGTCGCTAGTTGCCGTAGTCGCCAAAAGCATACCGCCCGCTGCCTGTAGGACCCTTTTTTATGGCGTGGTTGAGAGGCCTCATGCCCTCGATAGTATCTCCCGCACCTTCTCCATCAGAGATTTAGGCGTAAAGGGCTTGTTGACGAACGCCGTACCTGGCTCGAGAACACTCTGCCGAAATGCGGCGTCCTCCGTGTACCCCGACATGAGCAGCACGGGGATTTCCTTTCCTCTCTCTTTGAGCCTGGCTACCAGCTCCTGACCTCCCATGTCAGGCATGATCAGATCCGAGATGACGAGAGATATCTTCGTGGGATGCGTCTCGGCGATGCGCAAGCCTTCGGCGCCGTTCTTCGCCTCGAGGACCGTGTAACCCGCGCGCTGCAGAATCTTGCAAGCTGCCCTGCGTACCGACGCCTCGTCTTCGACAAGCAGAATTGTACCGGTAGCGACCTCGACCTTTTGCGCCGGCGCGCCCCGTTCTGGCGTCGCCATCAACCCCCTCTCGTCGCGCGGCAGGTAGACCTTGAACATGGTTCCCTTGCCTTCTTCGCTGTAAACCCAGATATATCCGCCGCTCTGTTTGACGATGCCGTAAACCGTCGCCAGGCCGAGTCCGGTGCCTTCACCCTGCGCCTTGGTGGTGAAGAAAGGCTCGAAGATGCGCGTCTGGATTTCAGGCGACATGCCGACTCCCGTATCGGAAACCGAGAGCACCACGTACGGTCCGCGCGGTGCGCCGGCATGGAGCTCGGCGTACTCATCATCGAGATCGAGATTGTTGGTTTCGACGGTGAGTCGACCGCCATTGGGCATCGCATCGCGCGCATTGACGATGAGATTGACGAGTACCTGCTCGAGCTGGCCCGGATCTGCGTTCACGTGCCATAGGCCCGGCGCCAGTTTCGTGACCAGCTCGATGTCCTCGCGCAGCAGACGCCGCAGCATCGAATGCAGATTCTGGATCAGTCCATTGAGATCGATCACCTGCGGCTGCAAAACCTGACGTCTACTGAAAGCGAGAAGCTGTCTCGTCAGCGCCGCCGCGCGATCGGCGGCGGCCTGAATCTCCTTGAGGTCCGCGTACGCGGCATCCTCCTGATTGCTGTTCGACAGAAGAATCGCGGTGTAGCTGATGATGACCGTCAGCAGGTTGTTGAAATCGTGGGCGACGCCGCCGGCGAGCTGCCCGACTGCCTCCATCTTCTGCGCCTGCCGTAGCTGCGCCTCGAGCTGCCTTAGCTGGGTGACATCCGTCAGCACAATGATCTTGCCGACCTCCGCGCCGAGCGCGTCACGCTTGGGGCCGATCGAAAGCAACGCTATCACCGTTGACCCGTCCTTGCGCTTCTGCTCGGTCTCGATCCCGCGGACCCGCAGGCGATCGGAACGCGCCCGACTTGCTTCGACCGCCGCATCGGGGAAACGAATCGGCGGTGGGTGGCCGATTGCTTCACGGGCGCTCCACCCCAGCAGATCTTCCGCCGCCTGGTTCCAGCGCGTGACCATGCCTTGCTTATCGGTGGTGATTATCGCGGGAGGCGCAAGCTCGATGAGGGACTGAAGGGTGGCGCTCGTCGCTCGGGCTTCTGCTTCCGCCTCCCGCATTCCGCGCTCGGCGGCCAGACGCTCGGTGATGTCGGTCGCAAGGACGAGTCGTGCCTGTCGACCGGGCATGTTCAACGAGTAGCTCCTGATCTCGACGTCGATCGCCGATCCATCCTTGCGCAGGTGTTGCGCGACCCAGCCGCGCTGTGGCTGGTCGGAGATCGCTGGAAGCAATTCGGCGAGACGCACCTGCTCGCTTGGGCTGCGCAGATCGCGGATCGTCATGTGGGTGAACTCGTCGCGCGTGTAGCCGTACTGTGCGATGGCGGCGGCATTCACCTCGATGATCTCGAGAGTCGATCGGTCGTACACCCACATCGGCGCCGGATTCTGCTCGAAATAAAGGCGGTAGCGCTCGCGGCTGGTGTCGACCTCCGATCGAACGCGTTTCTCGGCGGTGACGTCCCGCGCTACCCAGACCACCGAGTTGTCGTCCAGTGGAGACACGGTGGCAGAGAACCATATCGGCTCCTCGAAGGGCAACGAATACTCGGTGACGACCGTCGCGCGAGTCTCGAGGGCCTCGGCGATCACCGCGAGAACTTTTTCCGTTTCTTCAGGCGGAAGAACTTCGCTGACCAGCTTGCCGACGAGGTCCTGGCTGGGCCGGTAAAGTCCGTCGGCGTTGGTCGAGGGTACCGCCAGGTACCGACCCTCTTTGCTCAGCACGAGTACGACGTCACGCATGGCGCCGAATACGGCGCGCAACTCCGCCTCGAGCTCGCCGAGCGTGCGCGACGTGGCTCTGGCATCGCGGCGAATGGTGAGCCAGCGAGTAAGGAGATAAATCGGCAGAAGGATGCCGATCGCCAGCACGATGAGCGCGGGCAGCCCCGAGAGTCCGACGAGCTCCCCACGATGCCTGACGCCGATGTGCGCGCTCGGGGCCTGAGTAGTAGTCGCAAGAGTCGCGACGTCGGTAAACCCGGACGCAGGGAATACGAAAGCGGAGCTTCCCAATTCGTATATAGGGGAAATCCCTGTCGGGAATGTGTGCGGCACCGAAAACACGAGAACCTTCGGAGCAGCTAGAAATGTTCCAGCCGATCGGCCGCGCGCTTCTCGATAATCAAGATGTCGATTTCATATCACGCAGATGCATCTTTCATATCATCCGCACTGCGCCGACAACTCAAAGCTGTTTTAACTGCAAAATAAAAACTACCGGCAGGCGGCTCTCGGCCGAACCGGCACGTGGCCGCGGGCTTTTCTGAGTGGCGTACAAGGGAAGAGTCGTGTCACCCCAGAACAACCGACACGCCGTTCCACGAACGCCACTCCGAAGAGCCAGTAGCCACCAGCCGGTTCGGCCGAGTGCCGCCTGCCGGTAGTTTTTATTTTGCAGTTTCTCCCTTCCAGTCCTCACTCACTCACTCGAGCCCATCAACGAAACCGACTCTCCAGCTCGGGTAAACCGGAGTCCACCCGAGCTCCCGCTTGGCTTTCGCGTTAGAGCACCCCCGGATCTGCGTCATCATCATGACCCCGTTCTTGCCGACCAGCAGCTCGCCGAGCCAGTGCGGAATCTTGTACGGCGGCTTGGCACCAACTGCTGCAGCAAGCACAGGTAGCCACGTCGAGACCTTGGCCGGCTCATCGTCGACGACGTTGTAGATCCCCGGTGCGCCGCGGGTCATCGCCGCCAGGGTCGCGCGCGCGGCGTCGAGGATGTGGATGAACGACCAGACTCCGCCTCCGCCGCCGATGATCGGCAGTCTCCGCTTGCGCACCATCTCCACCACCATCCCACGCTTCCCGATCGCGGTGCCCGGGCCGTAGAAGTTTCCGTAGCGGAGCGCGATTCCCTGCAGGAAGGTCGTCGAACGAATTTTGTCCTCGAGCGAACGGATCGCGGCTAGGGTTCTGGTGAAATTCTCCGGCGGCTTGGAATCGAGCGGATCTTCTTCCGTTTTGACCGGCCCGCCGGTTCGTGCATACGGCCAGCCGCAGTAACTCTGCGCGATGAACCGCGGAGTGCCGATGGTGCGCGCGGCAGCGAGTAGGGTGTCGGTGACCTCGGTGCGGAAGCGGTTGGTGAGCGTGAATTCCTGATCGAGCTTCCGGAAGTTGCCCGCCTTCGACAGCGCGGTGAGCTGGTGGATGATCACCTCCGGCTCGGCGCGCCTCACCGCGGCGGTAAGGGCGTTCTTGTCGAGCGGATCCGCAACGACAGCGGAGACTCCACTTTCCTCGAGCGCGGTCGCCTTGATCACCGACCGCGTGAGCGCTACGACTTCATGTTTATTCTCGAGCAGGAGGGGCAGCAGAAACTTTCCAATTGCGCCGGTGCCGCCAGTAACGAACACTCTCATCGTTGGTTGCGGGAAGGGTCGGTGGTCAGGCGAGGATCGAGTACTCGAACTAACGGCATCGACAATCGCGGACTGATCGAGGGTAGAGGATTAGTGCGAACCGTCACAGTTTCCGTTCTCGATCAGTTCGCACTTGTCGATGCACTTGGTCCGAGTACTCGATCCTCCATTGCGGCCGTTGAGTCGCCAGAAGCATACCGCAAACCCTGAAGGAGCGGGAAGGGGATGCAGCGGGCATCGAGTACTCGAACTAACGGCATCGACAATCGCGGACTGATTGAGAACCTCGAACTATTGCGGGCCGCAGTGGTCCGAATCCTCGATCCTCGATCAGTCCGCGATTGTCGATGCACTTGGTCCGAGTACTCGGTTCTCCCGCCGTTAAGCCTCCCCCTCCCAATCGTCTTCTTATAGCGGAATTCGCTGCCAAATTAGCCCTGCTATTGAGGAAGACCTTTTGCTTTTCGCTCCAATAAATCGCCTTCGCGTTCTTCTCGCGGTCTCAACACTGCTCGCGTGCGCACCTGCGATCGGCGCGCAAGCCACGCCGACTCCCCCCAAAGTCCCGTTCTGGGACGATACCACGGCCGAGTCGCCGACGTATCCGGTAGGTGATGCTGCGCCGGTCTATCGCGCCGTGCTCGACTTCCTCTATCAGGATGGCGACAAGCGGCCGACGGTGATCGTCATGCACGACTCCGCCGACGGTCATATGGGCGGACCATGCCCCTTCGCCAAGTGTGAGCGCAGTACCTGGAAGCACAAATCGAAGATGGACACTTCCACCATCATCGCGTACTCCCACCTCACCCGCCGGCAGCCGCGCATCACCCAGTTCGGCTACCCGATTCCGATCGTTCTCCTCTCCATGGACGACGTTCACCGCATGATGGCTGATGGGCGCGCCTACATCGCGGCGCATCCAATGCCCAACGACTTGCCGAAGGAGAGCTGGGGATTTGCGCGCGAGCTGCAGCGGAAATATCCGGGGGCGTGGGGCTTTATCGCACTGTCGAAGGTCGGATTCAACAAGCGACACACCGAAGCGCTGGTTCAGGCCCACGAATGGTGCAGTGAGGACTGCCGAGTGCACGAAACTTTGTTTTTGCGGCAGACGAAAGGAGCGTGGCGTGTAGTCGAGCGAATTCCCGAAGAGGTCGACCCCGGCATCCATCCGAACGGCCGCTACCTGGGCCCGGTCGGCACGACACCCAAAGACGCCGAGCTCATCCCACTCGTCCCGCGCGGCGTCCCGACCGAAGCGGCGGCGCGCAACGATGTCTATCGCGCGGTTCTCGACAGCCTCTATTGGGTCGAAGGCGGCGGTGCAAAGACAATCGTGCTCACCAACTGGTTCAATCCGTGGGGCAACGTTCCCGCGCACTCCAGTGCCATTGACTCCGCGCTCATCAAGCGCTTCGCCTTCCTCGGCGGAATTCGCGCCCCGCTTGATGCGATCACGAGGTACCGCGTGCCCGTCGAAACGCTGCCGCTCGATTCGGTACCCGCGCTGAGAGAGCGTGGCGCGGCGCTCGACAAGATCCCGCAAACCGGATTTCCGTTCTGGCGCGCCTTCGCGAGAAAGTTTCCCGGCGCGTGGGGGATGCTCGGCGTCAGCAGGATCGCATTCAATGCGGATCGCTCGGCGGCGCTGGTCTACACCTACCATGCCTGCGGCGACGCGTGCTTCAACGCAGATGTCTGGTATCTCACCCGCTCCGACAAGACGTGGCAAATCGCCGAGCGCATGACGGGGCAAAATGCGAGAACGGCGGGGATCGAGCCGCTGCGTTATCTGGGCACCGATGCCGACGCCAGCGCATCGCGGCCGCGGATCGTCCGTGGAACTCTCACCGACCCGACCACCGGTCAGCCCGTTCGGCGTTTCGAGATTTTCGTGCGTCGCATGCTCAACAGCGGCACAACGATCAATGATCCGTCGCTGATGACCGACACCCTTGGCCGGTTCACGCTCACCAATCTCCCACTCGAAGCCGCAATCACGCTCGTGTTCCGCTGCCCGAACGGCGCGGCCGACCCGGTGGACTACAAGCCGCTGTTTGTGACGCCGGGTCTCGACACCACTATGAACCTCACCTTCGAGGTCAGTCTCTGCACTCAACCGCCGCCGGTGGCGGCCATTACGCCGAGGTCGATGGACGGCGTGAGCTCGATCGACCACGGACCCTCGTCTGCCCAGCGATTCAGGTGGATGTACTTCACGCCCGTTTGGAAGCCAATCTTTCGCACGTGCACGACGACGTGCCGGAACCTGATGCCGGGGAACGAGAAGTATCCGCCCGACGACGTGGTGGTGCGCGCGACGACGGAGTCGGGAGCGTTGGCCTCGCTGATGGTGACCTCAGCGTCGGCGACCGCGCGCTGGTTGGTGGTCGATGTCACAACGCCGCCCACTGTTCGCGGCGTGGTCGAGGGCGGCGGGCCGAGGGGGAGCTTGGCGGTCAGGGAATCGTCCTGAAGAAGTCCACGCGCGGCGGCAGCAGCGCGCTGCGCTGAATCGACGTAGACGATTCGGAATCGATCGTCGAAGGTCGAGAAGGTGATGATCGATTTTCCGTCGGCAGAAAACCAGGCGCGGGAGATGGGGCCGGGGAAGTTGTGGAAGCTCATGATCGGAGTGCCGCCGGTGCGGATGTCCCACAGATAGAGACCTTGCGATCCGCCGGCCGTCGCAATGGTGTTGCCGTCGGGACTGAAAGCCATCACCCCCGTCACGAACGCAGGCACCGGCAGCACCGGTCCCGGCGCCTGCGCTGCGACTGACCACAGGAACACCGAGTCTCCCCAACCGTTGACCGCGAGCCAGCGCTCGTCGGGGCTGATGGTCATGTGCTCCGTTGCTTTCGCACGCGTGCCGGGTTGCACGAGCGGTGTGGCGCCGAGATGCTGGCGGATAGCAATCTCCCCACTGTCGGCCGTCATCAGCAGACCGTCGTCGCCGACGAAAAAGATCTTGCGGAAGAAATCGTTGCCGCGATTGAACTCGGCCATGCGCTTGCCGGTCTGCATCGACCAGATGATCGTCGAAAATCCGTTCGTCGTGGCGAGCATCGTCCCCGGTTTGTTGAATGCGATCGCGCCCGGGATTGCGTCTGCATTCCGCGGCGGCGGAAGAAACACGTTCGGCGGAGGAGGATTCGCGAGACGTTCTCTCATGACGTCGACGCTGTCCTTCAGCACCAGTGTGAACACTCCCCTCCCCTCCCTTGGCTTCCATACGCGCACGATTCCGTCGCGACCGCCGACCGCGAGCAGCTGCCCGTCGTTGGAGAAAGTCATGACGGAGCCGTTCGGGTTGCCGACGCCGGCCTTGTCGAGCGACGAGAATCTGCGGAGCAGTTCGCCACTACCGACGGCCCAGATCGAGATCTGTCTATCGTTATCCATCGTCGCGGCGAGGGTGCGGTCGGTCGTAACCGCCATTCCCCTGATGCCGGAGAATTTTTGCGGCAGCGCCGGCCAGACTGCCGGCACGCCGTAGCCCGCGCACGGCTCGAGCATTTCGCTGACCTCGATCACCGAATCGACGGCGAGCTGTCGCGTCTGAAACATGAGGTTGTAGCTCCCCGGCGGGCCGAGCCGGCCGCGGATGCGAATGAAGTGGGTGAGCGGAGGGAAGCCGGTAAAGGCGGTGACTTTTTTCAGGAACGGGGCCTGTCGCTCGTCGTCGCGAAAGCCGAGGCTCCAGCTGTCACCGACGCCGTCGATGCCGCAGGGGATGAAATAATCTTCGGTGGGAGTGCTGGTGTAGATGCCGACGTACACTCGCGCGGGAGCCGGAGCGAGGTTGCGCGACTGACCTGGCGTGCAGCCAAGCAGAGCGCAGGCGGCGGAGAGAAGGAAAAAGGAGCGCATACCATAGGACTGGAATCACTGCGGGACTGTCACATGGTTAGCGCTCACA
>DATFGW010000125.1:0-2725 GCA_035249045.1 Gemmatimonadaceae bacterium
CGCTTTATCTGGTACAACCTCTCCTTCGCCAGCCGGCGTCCCGTGGGCGTTGCCGCCAGTCCACCGCCGGCAGTTTCGCGGTAGCGCACGTCCATCTCGCGGCCGATGTCGCCCATCACGTCGATGACTTCGTCGACGGGAATCGCGAAGGTGATTCCAGCCAGCGCCATCTCGATTCCCGCCAATGCGATCGCCGACCCGGTTGCATTTCTGAAGACACACGGCAGCTCCACCAATCCGCCGAGCGGATCGCAGACCAGGCCCAGGGTTCCCTGCATCGTCAGCGCGACCGCGTGTCCGACCTGCGACGGCGATCCGCCGAGCATCTCCGTCGCCGCTCCCGCCGCCATCCCCGCCGCCGCGCCAGTCTCCGCCTGACATCCTCCCTCCGCACCCGACAGCGACGCCCGTTCGGCGACAACCGCGCCGATCAAGCCCGCCGTCGCCAGACCATCGACTACTTTCTCCTCCGGCACCGACCGCGCCTTTGCCAGCCCGGTCAGAATCGCCGGTAGAACTCCAGCGCCTCCCGCAGTCGGCGCGGCAACGATCACTCCCATCGCGGCGTTCACTTCCTGCACCGCCAGCGCGCGGGTCAGAATGTCCCGGAACGGTGTCTCCGCCAGCGGTCCAGTCGCATCCTTGCGCAGCTTCGCCGCATCTCCTCCGACGAGGCCCGACGCCGAGTAGAGATCGCCGGTCAGGCCCTTTTCGATCGCGCTGCGCATTACATCGAGAGCGCGCTGCAGCGCGGCGCGAATTTCCTGCACCGGCCGGCCCTGATCGCGCGCTTCGGTCTCGAGCGCGACTTGCGCCAGGGTTTTGTTCTGTTGTTCCGCGTCCCTGATTGCGTCAGCGAGAGCCTTGTACACTTAGCCGCCGCTCACTTTGTCGAGACGCCGCGTCCAGCGAACCCAATCGAGCGCACGGAGCTCCGCGCCGGCCTTTTTGTCCGGCTGCTCGTCGCACTCGATCACCATGAATGCGTCGCCGCCTTTTTCCTTTCTGGTCAGCCTCAGCGTTGCAATGTTGATCTCGTGCTCGGCGAGAATCCCCGTGATTCTCGCTATCGAGCCCTTCCTATCCTCAGCTACGAGAACGATGGTGTGTAAGTTTCCGGTGACTTCGACGGGGTAGCCGTCGATCTCCTGGACGAGGACCCTGCCCGCCCCCAGCGACGAGCCAAGCATCGTCGCCTTGTTGCCATTGAGCTCGACGGAGATTCGCACGGTGTTCGGGTGCGCGGCGTCGGCAATGGTCGTTTTCTCGAACTTGTAGTCCAGTCCTTCGCGCTCGGCGATCTGGAGAGCGTCGCGGATCCGTTCGTCATCGGGCCGGAAGCCGAGCAGGCCGGCGACGAGCGCTTTATCGGTGCCGTGGCCTTCGCCGGTGCGGGCGAAGGAGCCATGAAGCTGGAGGACCGCGCACTGGGGAGTTCCGCCAATGAGACACCGGGCGAGGAGGCCGAGGCGACAGGCGCCGGCGGTGTGGGAGGAGGAGGGGCCGACCATCACGGGGCCGATTATGTCGAGAAGGCTTACCATCCTTTGTCCTCCATTCGAGGTATCCTCCATCCCAGGAAACTGCAAAGAAGACTACCGGCGGGCGGCTCTCGGCGGAACGGCGGGAGGCCAGGGGCTAAAGCGATTGTTGTTGGAGCGCTTCCTGTTTAGCACGCGGCCTCAAGCGGGCCCGCCCACGGGCTCCCGCCGGTAGTCTTCTTTGTTTTTATCCCGCCTTCCGCGCCCGGCCATTCCTGCCGCCCCGAACCTTTCCAAGCAACGTGCGAAGGTACTGCCCGGTGTACGACTCCTTGACCGCGGCCACATCCTCGGGCGATCCAGCCGCGACGATGTCGCCGCCGCGGAGTCCGCCTTCGGGGCCGAGATCGATGATCCAGTCCGCGGTCTTGATGACGTCGAGGTTGTGCTCAATGACGAGCACGGTGTTGCCACGGTCAACGAGGCGGTGCAGGACGCTCAGAAGCATCCGCACATCCTCGAAGTGCAAACCCGTCGTGGGCTCGTCGAGAATGTAGAAGGTGCGGCCGGTGTCGCGCTTCGACAATTCCGCTGCGAGCTTGACTCGCTGCGCCTCACCACCAGAAAGCGTCGTCGCAGACTGGCCGAGATGGATGTAGCCGAGTCCGACATCGTAGAGAGTCTGGAGCTTCTGACGAACGCGCGGCTGGTTCTCGAAGAAGGCCAGTGCGTCTTCAACGGTCTGCTCGAGGACGTCGGCGATGCTGAGACCGCGGAAGCGGACCTCGAGGGTCTCGCGGTTGTAACGCTTTCCCTTGCAGACATCGCAGGGGACGTAGACGTCGGGCAGGAAGTGCATCTCGATCTTGACGAGACCGTCGCCCTCGCACGCTTCGCAGCGACCGCCCTTGACGTTGAACGAGAATCTTCCCGGACCATAGCCTCGAATCTTCGCCTCGGGCAGCTCGGCGAAGAGCTCGCGAATCGGAGTGAACAATCCCGTGTACGTCGCCGGATTGGAGCGCGGTGTGCGGCCGATCGGGCTCTGATCAATGTCGATGACTTTGTCGAGATGCTGAAATCCGGTGATGCGATCGTGCTTGCCGGGAATCACCCGCGCGCGGTAGAAATGGCGCGCCATCGAGCGATGGAGAATGTCTTCGATCAAGGTCGACTTGCCGCTGCCGGAAACGCCGGTCACCGCCACGAACAGTCCGAGCGGAATCTCGACGTCGAGCTTGCGC
>DATFGW010000126.1:0-6822 GCA_035249045.1 Gemmatimonadaceae bacterium
GTCTCACCTGAGCGACGACGCGCTGCAGAACGCGCGGCTCGGCCTCGTCGACGCGCACGTGCCGCGCGCACAGATGTCGCCGCAATCGCTGTCGGTGTTCGATCGCGCGGTCTCTGATTTGAAATCGGCGGGCGCCATCGTTGAGTCCTACGCCCCACCCGTGACGCGCGCCAACGTGCGCGGATTGTTCGCCGATCTGGCGAAAGCGCGCGGCGATCTCGCTCCCGACGGCTACGCCGCGGCTCCGACCGCGAACGCGCTGTTCAGGTATTTCCAGCGTCACGGCGGCGATGCCAGGGCCAACGTCGAGAAAGGTCTCGCCGCGTATCGCACTTTCTACGACGTGCTGCCGAAAGAATGGAGCGAGATGGCGAAGATGATCGTCCAGCCATACGAGGAAGATTCGGCCGGGCTGTCATTCGCGCGCTCGAGAGCGACCCTGCTCACGCAGCTCGCCGAATCTTTCCGCGCGCAGAACATCGAGGCGATGATCTATCCAACGATGCCGTTCCCCGCCCCGCGCGCCGTCGATCCCTGGCCCGACATCCGCACCACCCTCGGCTACGGCAACTGGCTGGGGTTACCCGAAGTCTCCGTCCCGAGCGGCATCGGCGCCGACGGAATGCCGGCGGGCAACATCTCGTTTGTGGGACTGCCAGGAAGCGATGCACGGCTGCTGTCGCTGGCGCATGCTTATGAGCGGCAGACGAAGAGATTCGTAGCGCCGAGGTTGAGTGAACTGCGTATTACGGACTAACTGCATCGACAATCGCGGACTGATCGAGGACTTGGGACTACCGAGGACGAGTCCTCAATAGTCTGCGATTCTCAATCAGTCCGCGATTATCGATGCAGTTAGTCCGAGTACTCGATCAGTCCGCGATTATCGATGCCGTTAGTCCGAGTACTCGATCAATCTGCGATCCTCGGTGCCGTTACCGCCCCTCCTTTCTTCGGAATTGGCACGAACGCCGGCACCTGCTTCCGATAGTTCAGATACTGCTCGCCATGTGCCGCAACGAGATCGCGTTCCTCGAGCTGCACAGCGAGGATGATGTACCCTGTCGTCGCGATGGCGAACAACAGATGGCCTGCGCTCATGAACGGCGTCGCCCAGAACGCGATGAAGAAACCTACCATGATCGGATGCCGCACGATCTTGTAGAACGCCGGCGTGCGGAAAGAATCGGCGGGCCGCGTGCGCCCGGCCATGTTCAGCCACACCTGCTTAAGCCCGAACAGATCGAAGTGGCCGATCATGAAGGTCGAGATGAACACAATTGCCCAGCCGAGGCCGAATAGCGCCCACAACACCATCACGCCGGTGGGATTGGTGACGTTCCACATCGCGTTGGGGATGGGCCGCCAAAGCGCGTAGAGCAGCAGCAGCACCAAACTCGCGCACAGCACGTAGGTGCTGCGCTCGATCGGCTCGGGGATGACACGCGTCAGCCAGCGCTTGAATCCCCGCCGTGCCATCCCGCTGTGCTGCACGGCGAACAGCGTCAGCAGGACGGCGTCGATGACGAGCGCCGTCCACGTTCCGACGACCGTTCCTGAATCGATCGATTTGGGCACGATGAAATTCCCGACGAATCCGATTGCGTAGACGAAGCTCACCACGAACAGCACGTAAGCGACGATGCCATAAAAGAAAGCCAGTGCTTTACTCACTTCCCCACCCTCCGTCTGATGGTTGAACCGCAGGCGATCAGCGCTTCGCGCGCCGCGCCTTTTTTTCCAGCGACTCAAGCCAGCGATCGATGCCCGTCAGCAGATCCTTGTGCCCGCGAGTGACGCCGGACAGCCGCTCGAGAATGATTCCTTCGTTGACGGTGACGATGAGCGTGACCCATGCTTCGGTGGTGAAGACGTCGTCGTCGAGGTCGTAGCGCGACAGGGCTTCGCGGACGGCATCGCGCATTGCATCGCGCCAGGCGTCGTGGACTTTTTCGACCCTGGCTCGGTACTCGGGGTGGTTCCACGCCATCGCCTGCAGCTCCCACCAGATCTTCTGGTAGGGCCGGTCCTCGTCGAGATAGCGCATCGCCTGCCGCCATTTGTCGATGTAGGGACCGGGCGCCGCGTACATCGCCCGCTGCCGGCTGATCAGGTCCGTCGTGAAGCGTTCCAGGACCTGGAGGAACAGCTCCTCCATTGATCCGAAGTAGTAGTGGACGAGCCCGAGGTTGGCGCCGGCTTCCTCGGCGAGCTTGCGGGCGGTGATTCCGCCGTAGCCGACGTCCACCAGCAGCCGCTCGGCGGCGTCGAGGAGGCGCTGCTGGGTACTGACACGGGTCGAGTCGGAAACGGCGAGTGATCTGGCTGCTGACATCCCGCTAAGCGTGTGATTTATACGTTCGTCTTAGTCGAACGTATAAATCGGAGCCCTCGCTGTCAACAGCGAGTGTGCTGGCTCAGGCAAATCACCGCCGGGGCGGCAGCTCGATCAGCACGACGTCTGAGTTCTCCCGTACCCGCTCGAACACGATTCTCCTGCCGTCAGGTGAGACGTCGAAGCGCCTCAGGGACTCGCCAGGGTTGAGTCGGGTAAGCCGCCGCCGCTGCCCGCTCGCGATATCGAACAGCCAGAAATCCTGACTGCGAAATCCTCCCTGTTTTACTACCAGTCGTTTGCCGTCGGGAAGGAATCGATAGCTGTCGGTGACGCGATCGACCACGAGGGTGGGAACCGGGAACGGCGCTCCGTCGGGCGAGATCGCCTTTAGCGGAGCGCTCCGGGCACGAGGCGTTCCTGAGTACAGAATGAATTTTCCGTCCGGCGACCAGAGAGGATTGGTCGCGACCGAATCCAGGAGTCGTACCGGAGTGCCGCCGCCGAAGGCAAGTCGGAACAGGCGTGGTCCGTTGGCCTGCTCCGCGGCGATGACGATCCATCTTCCATCGGGCGACCACGACGGGGCGCCTCTTACATCGAGCGATTCGGCGATCGGCCGCGCGGCCGTGCCATCGGAACCCATGCAATGCAGAGTGGCGCGCCGGTTACGCCGTACCGGAAAGCATATGCTTCTACCGTCCGGTGACACCGCCGCGGCGCCGACAACCGCGCCGCGACTTGCCTTCCATATCTCCGTCGCTTGTCCGTTTTTAAGAGTCCAGAGTCCATCCGCTCCGGAGCGGGAGCCGAGATACCACAGCGATGAGTCGCGCCCGAATCGGGGCGCCGATGCGCGGGCAGTCGGAAGACCGAGCGGAGCGACAACACTTTCATCGACCGAACCATCCGTGATCGGCGCGGTCATGAGGCGAACGATCGGGTTGGAGACCGACGCCACGAGCCGTTGCCCCCTGCCGGGCAGCTCGCGACTTGCCGCGATGGATATGTAGTGCTCCACGCCCTCCGTTACACGGTGCGGCACCCGGTCCTCGACATCCGTCGAGTACAGCCAGGGTCCGGTGCCATCGTCGGCCGTCGCCGTGTAGAGAAGGGTGCGGGAGTCGAGCAGCACTGGATACGCGACCCGTGAATTGTGATCGGTAATGCGCTCGGCGCTGCCACCGCGCGCCGGAATGCGCCAGATGTCCATCTCGTCGGGCGGAAATCCGCGGGCGAAGTAAACGAACCTGCCGTCGGGTGACCAGGTCAGGTGGTGATTGTGAACACCCGGATCCGAGATGAAAATGCGTTGCGGGTTTTGGCCGCCACTATCAGCGACGAAGATCGGGTCGCCGGGAGTTGTCTCGTGATACGCGAGCTTCGTTGCATCGGGAGACCATACCGCCATCACCGCCGTTGCCAGAAATGGCGCAACGGCGCCGCCCGAAGTCGGGACCAGCCGGACGCTCGCCGGCGACGTGATGTCAGCGACGCGTAGCCATACACGCGTACCATCGCCGTTGAATCCAACGTTCCGTACGTCTTCGTTGAAGAGCTGGGGGTACCGGCCGCCGGTTAGGTTTTGAAACTGTTCTCCACCGACGCGCATCACGAAGGCGTCGAACACGCTGTCCCTGTCGGCAAGAAAGGTGACGGCACTGCCGTCGGCCGAGATTGCGGGATCTACTTCCGATCCCGGAAAATCGGTGAGCCGCTCGATGCGCGCGCCGCTCCAACGGTCGCGCCACGATGCATCCCCTGATTCGAACGATCGTGCGACAAGAACGGCTGCTGTCGCAGCCACGCCGACAAGAGCGGCAGCCAGAGTGGCCCGGCTCCATACAATGCGGCTTCTGCGCTCGCCTGAACCCACGCCTGATCGCGCGGCGCCAATTCCCTCCAGCCGAGCGACCATTTCGTCTGCGCTTTGCCAGCGATCGTCCGGAGATTTCTTCAGAGCCTTCATAATGATGTCGGCGAGTGCGCTGGGTACCTCGGGCCGGCAGTCAGCTAGGGGTACCGGGGCTTCTTCGAGGTGCGCCTCCAGAACGGTCTCGCGCGTTTCGCCGGTGAATGGCGGCCGGCCCGCGAGCAGCTCATAGCCCAGTACGCCAACGGAATAGATGTCGGCGCGCTGATCGACCTTCGCGCCGCTCGTAATCTGCTCCGGCGCCATGTACGTCGGAGTGCCGAACGCAATTCCAGGAACGGTGTCGGCTAACGAGGTCGTCGCCTCGGTCGCCGCTTTTGCCACGCCGAAATCCGCGACCATCGCGTGCCGGCCGGAGAGCAGCACGTTGTCCGGCTTGATGTCGCGATGCACGATCCCGCGTTCGTGCGCATGCGCCAGCGCGTCACAGACATCCCGAAGAATGACCGTCACGTCCTCGGGCAGAAGCGCGCCGTCGCGGTCCAGTCGTTCTCGCAGCGACAGCCCCGCTTCGTAGGGCATGACGTAGTAAGGCGCGCCGTCGGCCTCACCCGAATCGAACAGCGGGACGATGTGCGGATGCTGGAGCTGCGCGACGATTTCGATCTCGCGCAAGAATCGATCAGCGCCCAGTGTCGATGTCAGACGAGGGTTGACGACTTTCACCGCGACGTCGCGCCTGTGCCTCAGATCGCGCGCGAGATAGACCGTCGCCATCCCGCCCCGCCCCAGCTGCATCTTCGACTCGTACCGACCGGCGAGAGCGGCAGGGAACGGAGTGGCATCGTCCTCGAAGAGCGCCGCGAACAAATCCGGCGCGGAGTGTGTGAGCAGCCCGCGCTCGGCCTCGCATTCCTGCAACAGGCGTTCGAGCGCCGATCGCCGCGCGGGATCTTCCGTGCTCAGCTCGGCGATTAATGCTCGCCTCCGCTCGACCGGAGTGTCGAGAATGAGGTCGATCAGCGACACGAGCTTCGACCAGTTCCCGGATTGTTCGACGCTGGACATGACCTTGTTAACGGAATTCGGCGACGAATCAGGACTCGAGCGCGTGTTGCAAGAGTACGCGCGCCTTCACCCAGTCCCGCTGCACGGTTCGGACGGTGACGCCGAGTGCCTCGGCGGTGTCAGCCTCGGTAAGCCCGCCGAAGAAGCGGCACTCCACGACCTTCGCGAGTCGCGGGTCGAACTTCGCCAGCTGATCGAGGGCCTCGTCGATCTGGAGAAGGATGTCCGCTTGGTCGTCGGCGGGAAGCACGTCGTCGTTCAACGTCACCTGTCGCCGTTCGCCGCCACGCTTCAGTGCGTTTCGCTCTCTCGCTCGATCTACGAGGACGTGGCGCATCGCCAGTGACGCCAACGCCAGAAAATGCGCGCGGTCATTCCATCCTGACTGCGACTGGTCGACGAGCTTGAGGTAGGCTTCGTGTACAAGAGCAGTCGTCGACAGCGTTCCACCATGACCGCGGGCAACGAGCCTCCGATGCGCGATCGCGCGGAGCTCCTGATAGGTGAGCTCGACAATCTCTTCGACGGATTTCTGCCCGATGTCGTATTTCGGCACGACTTCCCGTTATTCCCGTTGAAGGACCTGGCCCGCGCGGCGGTCTCCAACATAAAGCGATGCCGCGTGTGGAGACAGGACAGCTCCGTTCAATCCATTCCTGGAGGCTTCATGTCACGGCTTCACCGTATCACCATCGCCGTGCTGGTTGTCGGCGGCGTCTTCACATCGTGCCGGAACGACCGCGAGGCGGTGGGTCCGAATCGCGCCGGGGCCGGCCGGAGCGGCATGTCCGCGCCCGACGACGCGCACTACACGATGGGAAGCGGGTCGGTTTCCACGGCCCTCGGTCGCGCCACTTTCGCCGATCCCGACAACCAGACCTTCAACATCAAGCGCAAGACCGGCGATTGGGATATCCAGATCAAGTCGAAGCCTGCGTTCGATATCGCGGTGCAGAGCATCGATTTCCAGCCGGCCGGACAAAGTGGCTGGCACCGTCATCCGGGTCCCGTGTTCATCCAGGTCGTGCTGGGAACGATGACGTTCTACGAATCCGACGATCCGACCTGTACCCCCATCGTGAAGACGGCGGGCCAGGGCTATCTCGATCTCGGCGAACGAGCGCACTACGCCCGCAATGAGAGCGGCGCCTTGGCGCGAACCGTCGTCACCTACTTCGCGCCGCCGGGCGAACCGCTCAAGATCGACGAGCCAAATCCCGGCAATTGTCCGTTCTGAGCCCCCGCAGACGGAGCACCCCTGGGCCCGGCCGATTTGGCCGGGCCTTCTTTTGTATGGCGTTTGCTCGTCGTCGGCGCCCCAGCAAACCTTTCATATTTCGCCCGCATCAAATGAACAATTCGCAGCGCTCCCGGCCTTCCCCATACCGCCCTTTTCATGATCCATAAACTCGCTTCCGTTTCACTCCTGGCCGCGGTTGTCACGAGCTCGGAATGTGTTGCCCAGCGCGACGCCGAGCCGCTGACCGCTGAGCAACGCGCGATCCTGATCGACTCCATCGCGAGTGCGCTGAACGCGAGGTACGTG
>DATFGW010000127.1:0-2395 GCA_035249045.1 Gemmatimonadaceae bacterium
CGCCCGCTGTCGGCAATCCAATCGAAGAATGGTCCGAACAAAAAGACAAAACCAATCGTCAAAAACACACTTGCCTTGATCAGCGATCCTCGGCCGGTGAGTCCGATGTACAGGCTCTGCACCATTTGCGTCCACGTCGCCGCGATGCATCCGAACAGGATGAGCAGCGATAGCACGACAGCGCGCGGCATTCCAAGGAACTGGCTATCCCGGCGCCAGGCGTCGATCAGCAGCGCCGATGTTCCGGACAGCCTGAGCGCGATCGGGACGCAGACGAGCACGATCACCCACGCCATGACCGTGCTGCGCAGCGCCATCTTCAACTTCGCGGCGACCAGCTGCGCGTTGGTCAATGGGCGTGTCGCGATGAACGCAGTGGTAGGGGAGGACTCGCCTGCGTCGGTAGCGGATGTACTCACCGCGGCCGCGGCAAACGTGGCCACGAATGGCGGCGTGAGCAAAACGCCGAGCAGGATGGTGAATGCGAGTGAGGCGGAGTCGCGCGCGCCCCAGAAGAGCAGCAGCTCGAACGGCAGCAGAATCGCGACCCAGGTCGGAACTGTCCAGCCGTGTAGTCGCCACTCGAACCACGACTGCGCCGCTGCTGCCGACGGGAAATTGCGTTCGCGCCTGGAGACCGCCATACGCGGCAGCGAGAGCGCGCCTCGCCAATCGGGAGTCTCGCCGCGTCGCGCACGCGCGACCGCATACCGGGCGACGGCGTACGCCGCAGGAATCTGGGGCGCCAGTATGCCGATCATCATCCACTCACCGGCGCTGAAATGCAGCGCGATCAAAGCAGTGGTGTCGATGATGGCCAGCCAGAGCACCGTCACGATGATCCGTAATCCCGCCATCGGATAAGGCATCCACGTCAGCGCCTGCGTCCACGTGAGCAACGACACAGCGAGAAATGCTGGCCAAATCCATGGAACTACAATTCCGGCTGGCCATGTCGCGAAGGTGCGGAGCGCTACCCACAGCACCACCATCGCAGCGCTCCCATAGAGCATGGGCCACGTGGCTAGTGCGGTGGTCGTCACCGGGAGCGTGAAGCGCCGCGAGGGGTACATCGACTGCCGCGCAGCCAGATCGCCGTCGAGCCCAAACGTGAATACGGCCAGGGAATACGTTGCAGTCGCCGCCAGAGGCACCATCACCATGAACGCAAAGCTCTCGGCGCTATCGACGTAGGGCGGGACGCCGCGCGTGATCGCGACGAGCTTGATCAGCGCGAGCACTACTATATATAAGGCGACGCCGAGCGTGCCCCAGCGATGCCGCGCGCGAAATTCCCAGGCGACTGCCGCAGCGGGTGATTGCATCGGCTTACGATTCTGAAGCCGCGGCGGCAGACATCCCGACTCGCGCGATGAAGATCTCGTCGAGGGAAGGGACGTGCCCGTCTACACGATGCGCTTCACGGATCTCGTCGAGTGGCGCGCTCAGCACGATCCGGCCCTTGTTGATCATCGTCACATAATCGGCGACCTGCTCGACTTCTTCGAGAAGGTGCGAAGAGAAGAGAACTGTCCGGCCTTCATCGGCGACGGTGCGGATGATCGCGCCGAGTATGTCGCGTCGCACGATCGGGTCGAGCCCGGAGGATGGCTCGTCGAGCACCAGGAGGTCCGGCCGATAAGCGAGCGCGATCAGAATGCCGACGCGGGCCTTCTGTCCCTTCGACAGGCTCCGGATTGTCGCCGCTGGGTCGAGCGCGAACGCTTTCCTCAACTCCTCAGCGTACGAGTCGTCCCAGGCTGGACGGAACGCGCGCGAATACCGAATCAGCTCGTCGACCCGCATCCAGCCGGGCAGGTCGTTTTCCTCGGACAGGTAGCCGATGCGCGACAGCACGCCGACTGGATTCGCGACGGGGTCGAGTCCGAAGACGCGCACCGATCCACTTTGCGCGCGTAAGAGACCGAGGATGTGCTTGATGAGGGTAGTCTTACCGGCTCCATTGGCGCCGACGAGCCCATACACCGCACCGCGGGGAACGGACAGCGTGACATCGTCGAGCGCCGTCTTCGTGTCGAAGCGTCGAGTGAGCTGGGTGATGTCGATGACTGGTGTTCTCTCGGGCGTCATTGCATCGAACGGTCGGGTCACCATTCTGACGCGCCAGGGAGGGGTAAATAACCTTTTTGACAGAGGGCCGAAGATCGAGAACCGTCAGCGGTGGTCCTTGTTCCTGCGGTTATGCCTTTTGTCCCAGGTCCTCACTCAGTCCGCGTTCATAGATGCAGTTGGTCCTAGGCCCTCAGTCAAGAAGTTCTCGGTCCTCGGTACTCGGTCCTCTTCGCTACCTTGGGTACGGCGCCAATCCCGGCATGCTCGCCGGAATTCCGAGACTCTCCGCGGGCGGCAACCGATGGCTCCGGTACCACTCCTG
>DATFGW010000128.1:0-21389 GCA_035249045.1 Gemmatimonadaceae bacterium
ATGATGACGTCGGAACCGCGAGGATCGACGACACCGGTAGTCTGAAAGTCGCCGCGCTGATCGCGGACAATTCGCCGCAGGGTAATGGAGGTGCGATGGGCAGGCGTATATCGCGTCCACGCCAGCGTGGAAGCTGCCCCCCAACCGGCAGCAGGACTGGCGCCGAGTAGCTGGCCGCGGTTGGTGTGACCCTGCCGCAGAATTCCGTGCACGTAAATGCCGCCCTCGAGCCTTACCCTCGCCACCGTTCCCTCCTGGTAGTTCACCAGCTCTCCACGAAGAATGTCGAGACGGTCGGGACTCGCGTGCAGGATTTTCTGGAGTCCGAGCATGTATTCTCGCTCGTGATCAGGGTCCAGAATCAGATCGCGCGTGTCGTACAAGTGGTCCTCGAAGCCGCGCTCTCCATACAGCTCGAAACCGCTGCGCGGGAAAACCCAGCGGAAGAATGCCGAAGCAAGCTGGTTGTCGCGGTCGATGTCGCCCCTCTTGAGCTCGTTGGAGAGGAAAATGACCTTGAGCGGCTTAGTCCAGAAATCAGAGCGCGGCCCGCCGCGATCGTTGGGAACGTGGAAGAACCGCGCGGCGCCTATCTCGAGACCCGGTACCCCGCGCGGAGTGAACACCAACGTGCCCGACGTCATCAGTCTCACGGTGCCGCGAAATCCGGCCGTGTCACCGACATAATTGGTCGTGCCGAAGACCGGCGAGTACGCTGATTGGTACAGCTTGCCCCACATCAGGCGCGCATGAATGCGACCGATCAGCACATTCAGCGGATCGCCGGTGCCGACGAAGATGTGCGGAAAGCCGGGAGCGTTGTTGCTCAACAGAAATGGGTATTCGGTCGCGGGCCCGATCCACTCGTTGGCCGTGGAAAGGCCCAGCGTGATCGCGTGCGAATCAAAGCGTAACACCGAAGCGCCCGGATCCAATCGTGAGTAGGCGCCGCTTCCGAAGCGTTGCGGATAGTCCACTACTTCGGTGTAGCTCGCGGAGTTGTAGGCGACCGCCCCGGTTCTGCCGTTCGGGCGAATCTCGAACGCTGCGTTGCTCGCACTGAAGGCGACGGGCGCGAGGGAAAAGGAGAGGGGACCGAAACCGCCTTCGACCCCGCCGCTGACGACCGAGGTCAGCCCGCGTCCCGCCCACACCGGACCGTCGTTCGAGCCATACGGATATGAGGTGTTTACTATTTCCGCGATGCTAAGCGGTCCGGTTCCGACGCCATTCGTGCGGAGGCGTCCACGCAGTTTCCATGGCCCGGCACTGTCGGCGGCCGTCAACAGATTGAGCTCGCGCGGCGAAAACCCACGAATCGACCAGGGGCGCAGGGGAACAATTCCTGCCACCTGGAGCGCGCGCAGATATTCTTCGTTCTGACTGCCGGTACCAAAGTCGAGCGCAGTCAACCTCGTATCCTGGCAGCCAGCCGACGCCGGCAGGATCGCCGCGCAGCAAACGAGCGAGACGATCATCCCGCGGCGCCAAGGTCCTGGATTAGTCATCGCAGCAAGTTCATCGCAGTACATCGTCAGTCAAGGTGTGAGCCGGAGGTGCATTGATTGACAAGGTGTGCGTGTAATCTATTATGCGTTGATGCCGTCCCAGCAGAATGCGGAGCCTGAAGCTTCATCCAGGCCCACCGCGCGTCTCGTCGCCAGGAACAGCGCGCTCTACTTTTTTTCCCTTGCGCTTCCGGCGCTCACCGCCGTCTTCCTCGTTCCGGTCACCGTTCGCGGTCTGGGGCCGTCGCGTTTCGGACTTCTTGCGCTGGCGTGGGCGGTCGCGGAAGGCTCGGGGATGTTCGACTTCGGGCTGGGCAGGGCGACGGTCCGTTTCGTCGCCGACGCGACGACAAAGGGCAGGGAACGCATTAGGCAGGTCATACTCGCGTCGCTCTGGTCTCAGCTGCTGGCAGGAGCAGTCGCTGGCGCGCTTTTGTTCGCGCTCACTCCCATCTTCGTGCGACGCGTTTTCTCGATTGCACCTGAGCTCCATCCCGAAGCCATCGACATGTTTCGGGTGCTCGCACTGCATGTGCCCGTCCTGCTTGGAACCACTGCCCTCCGCGCATCGCTGGAAGGAGCACAGCGATTCGATCTGAGCACTGCACTGCGAATCCCCAGCAGCTTTGCCTCGGTCGCCGTTCCCGCCGCGGTCGTGGCCCTCCATGGTACGCTGCCCACGATAATGTGGACCCTGCTGGCGCTGCGCGTGACGCTGTTGGTCATCAGCACGGAAGCAGTGCGACGTACTCTGCTTGGCGGCCGGTGGGCACTTCCCACCGGATTCGGCACGTTGCGGGAGATGCTTGGCTACTCCGGCTGGGTTGCGGTCTCCGCCGCACTAGGTCCGGCACTTGGCAGTCTCGACCGGTTCGTCGTCGGCTCTGTGGTGGGCGTCGCGGCGCTCGGATACTACACCGGCGCAGCCGAGGCGGCGACGAGATTCCTGCTCATCCCCGTCACGGCTTTCAGCGCGCTGCTTCCAGCGCTGTCGGCAACAGACTCGCGTGGTGAGCGGGCGCGAGCGCTGCGGGTTACGCGGGCCGCTCGACGACAACTGGCGGCGGTGATGTTGCCGCTCTGCCTCGCGCTGTTCGCGTTCGCGGAGCCAATTCTCAAAATTTGGCTGGGATCAGCCTATGCGAATGAAGCCGGCGCAGCGCTTCGGATTCTGTCGGTTGGGGTGCTGTTCGGAGGGCTCGCTCACTTGCCGATGGCGCTCCTCTACGGTTCCGGACGCCCCGATCTTCCGGCAAAAGTTCATATGGGGGAGATCATCGTACACGTACCTCTGACGTTTTTTCTGGTACGGAATTTCGGTATTACTGGTGCAGCCGCCGCGTGGACTCTCCGCTGCGCCGCCGACCTCACTCTCTACGAATGGGCCAGCAGGCGCGCATTGGGGTCGTATCAACCGGATAAGGCCGAGTGGTCCCGGGCGATTCGACTGAGTTTGGCGGCCGCGTGGCTCGCCGCCGCATTTGCAGGCGCGATGTGGCTGCGTGCCGGCTCGTGGCGGGCCGCGCTCATAATCGCTTTCGTAGGCGTCGCGGTTTACGTCGCAATTGGGTGGTCCAGGGTCTTCAGCATCGATGAGCGACGCGCCTGGATAGCGATGCTGAGCCGCACGCGCGCGCCGGTCCGCTGACGCCGATGCAGGCCCACGACCACGACGGCGGGTCAATTCGTGCCGAGCCAGGTTTCCTGAAGGAGCTTGCTGACTTCTGGCTGACGAGGGTTCCCTCAGTCTATCTACGCGTCGAGCAGAAACGAGGGTGGCTCAGCTGGGACCGTCGCGTGTATCTGTCGATCATTCGGCCTGGCGACGCGATCCTGGATATTGGCGCGAACGTCGGCGGACACACTGCTCTGTTCTCGCACCTTGCCGGCCGCACCGGCAAAGTGATCGCCTACGAGCCCGTCCCCACGAATCTCCGACGTTTGCGCGACAACGTCGCACGCCGTTGTCGCTACGACAACGTCGAAATCCGTGATCTGGCGGTTGGCGGCGCGGGTGCGAGGGGTCGCGTGAAAATCATTGTGCCGGCGGGCGATGCTACTCAGGCATCGCTTCAGCCTCACGCGTCCGGGTCGTGGGCCGACGCGAGGCCTGAGCCCTTCGAGTGTGGGATCACCAATCTGGATGCAGATATCCTGTCCCGCCGCGATGTCCATGTCGCACTCATGAAGATCGACGTCGAGGGCGCAGAGCTGGAGGTATTGCGGGGCGCTCACGACCTTCTCTTGCGCGACGAGCCGCTGGTGTACTGCGAGGTGTTTGACGAGTGGACTCGCGCGTTTTTGTATGAGCCCGCTGATTTGATCGAGTTCATGCGGGCACTCGACTACACTGAAGCGCGGGTCTTCCGCGACGACGGTTTTGCGCGACACAGTCTCGGTGCGCTCTCGGCTCTCGACATTTTCGGTGTGTCCACGAATGTCCTCTTCGCCAAAGGCAAACACGCTCAGCGCTTGAGTGTCCTGGACCGGCATTTCGGCACAGTCGTCAATTCGTCACGGTAGAAATGCCTCTGCATTCCGAGGTAACGTGGAAGAATCGGCTTGCGCTCCGGTCGTTGAAGTTCGTCGCTCGAATTCTGGTTGGAAAATCAAGGCGGGGCTTACCGACTGATATAAAGAGCGTGCGCTCGATTGCCGTCATCGAGCCCTGGAATATCGGGGACATAGTGCTCTCGATTCCATTTCTCAGGACGCTGCGTCGCAACTGGCCAACCGCGAAGATCATCCTGGTGGCCCGGCCGATAGCTGCGGAGGTCCTCGCCGGGACAGGCCTGGTCGATGAATTGGTGGCCGTAAATCTCGATTGGACAGGGAGTGCCTCGAGCGTGCTTGCTGCGTTCACGCGGCTCCGTAAAACGATTGAGGCTTCCCGAAAACTGCGCCACCAACACATCGACCTCGCGTTCGCCAATCGCCATCACCTGCGCGAGTACGCTCTCCTCCTTTTTTCGGGCGCGCACAGAACGGTCGGCTACCGGGTCGCGGAGCTGGAGCCACCCCTGACCGATCCAATAGTTGTGGCCGATCCGAACCGCTCCAAGACAGACGACTGGCTCGGCCTGCTCGAGGGACTCGGGGTTGCTCATGACGATGAGCCTTCGCGGCTGATCGTTTCGGAGAGCGAGCGCGCCGAGGCGGAAAGGTTTCTCACGAGCCTTGGAGTCCGAAGCGACGAGCGCCTTGTCGGACTGCATCCCGGAGCGAGTCTACCTGAAAAGCGCTGGCCGATTTCTGCTTTCGCGCGAGTGATCGAAGCCATCGCCACCGAAGCGGCGGTAAAGCCCCTCGTATTTATCGATCCAGATGGATACGGTGAGGAGCTGGCGAACATTCCGGGCACAATCTCCGCCAAGGTCGGATTGCGTCAGCTGATCGCGCTGCTCGCGAAGTGCGATCTTTTGGTGTGCAATGACAGCGGGCCGATGCACCTGGCGGCCGCAGTGGGAACTCCCACAGTCGCTCTCTTCGGCGCAGGAATCGATCGATGGTACGCTCCCAGCGGCACCGGTCACGTCATCCTCAGCCCGGAAGGTTCTGGATCCGCCAGCGGGGCTACCGCGACCGCAGGCCAAACCATTCGGTCTCCGGCGGGGATCCCGGTCGAGCGCGTGATTGAAGCGGTGCAAACCCTGCTTGCCCCTAACACCGGCCCTGTCAGGTAAAGGGGGCGCGGAACTGTGTCGCCTGCGCTCCCTGGGCTAGAAACTTGCTTATCATGGCCCGCCGATGACGCCCGACCAGTCATGACAGCTATTTCGGCTCCCGTCAGATCTCAGGAAGCCGTAGCACTCGCGCATCCGGCCCTCCAGCGGCGGGCCACGCTCAGGGACCGGCGCCCGCAGGCGGTGCGCCGCCATACGGCACGTGTCGCGACTCGATTCGCGGTGCTCGTCCTCGGCGATGTAGCCGCGTTACTCATCGCGCGAGCCATCGCGATCGCCTTGGTGCGGGAGACCGAATTCGGCGCGATGTCTCTGGGCGGGACGCCTCTCGCCGTGGGCGGGACCAAATGGTGGGTGTTGTTCGCTCTCACGATCGCGGGAGTTTTCGCGACCGGCGGGCATAGCCGTCACCGCGCGCTCAACCTGCCGATCCGTCTGTTCGGGTCGGTGGCCGGTGCGGTCCTTCTCATGTGGGCTGGTGGAATCGCGCGCGGGCTGCTCTCCGACTTGCTGCTTCCTATCTCGGTGACCGTGGGCGTAATGGGGCTGTCGCTCTTCGCCATTCGCCAGTTGTCAGAATGGTTTCTCAGCGCGGTCTGGCCCGGCCAACGGGGGGCAGGGGCTGCAATTCTGGTCGGTGACCCTTCGATCGCCGGCCGGTTCGGGAGAGCGGTCGCCGCGCCGGGAGGCGATTACCGGGTCATCGGGTACGTGACAACTGACCGGCCCAGGGCGGACGGTTTTCTCGGAAGCGTCGAAGATCTTTCGTCGCTGGTAGACAGCTACGACGCCGAAGCAGTAGTCGTTTGTGCCGATCTGCCGGCAACCAGAATCAACAACATCATCGAGGACTGTCTCCATTCCGGATGTCAGGTTCTCTACCCGGCGCGAGCGGTGCGAGTCTACGGCCTTCGCCCTACTCTCGTCTGGCACCACGACCAGCCGTTCTTCGAGCTCGGAAGCCCCGTGCTCAAGGCGCGGGCGCTCATATCGAAACGCATCATGGACGTGTTGATCAGTGCCGTGCTGCTCGTAGTCCTCGCGCCGGTGCTTCTGGTGATTGCAATCGCGATCCGCCTCGATTCGCCAGGCTCGCCCTTCTTTCTACAGGAGCGCGCCGGCCTCGGCGGCCGTCGGTTCCGGATGATCAAGTTCCGCACAATGCGGGCTGGCGCCGATCTCGAAAAGCGTCAGCTGGAGCATCTGAATCACAGCGGTGATCGACGTCTGTTCAAGATCCGGAACGACCCACGCACGACCAAGCTTGGCCGCACCTTGCGCCGCTGGAGCCTCGACGAGCTACCCCAGCTTTTCAACGTCCTGATCGGTGAGATGTCACTTGTCGGACCCCGGCCGTTCTTCGAGGCCGATTTCAGCGAGTACGAGGATCACCACTTCCGCCGACTTGACGCGAAGCCTGGAATCACGGGGCTGTGGCAAGTGAGCGGACGCAGCGAGATGCTCGATTTCGAGGACGTCATCTACCTCGACCGCCAGTATATTGAGCAATGGTCCTTCTGGCTGGATATCAGCATCCTTTTCCGCACGATCCCCGCTGTACTGCGGCGCACCGGAGCGTTCTAAAAGCTCTGGCGCTGAGCTGAGCATGGCTCAGACACGTACCATCACTCGCAAGAAGCTCGCGGCGCTCGGTGCGCTCGATCTGGTCGCTCGCACATTACACGCTGTTTATAAGCCGCCACCACGACGAGAGGGCAGACCGCGCTCGTTTCTCGTGATAGAGCCGTGGGGGATCGGCGATGTCGTACTCTCCACGGTGGCGCTGAAAGCGCTGCGCGCCAATTTTCCCGACGCCTCGATTACGCTTCTCGCCAAGGAGCACGCAAAAGAGTTGCTCCGCCACAGTGGGCTCGCGGACGAAGTCGTGGTCTTCGACTTTCCATGGACGTCTTTTTCACGGAAGTTTTCGCCCAGCCGATACGACCGCGGAAAGCTGAAGGAGCTGATCGCGCGCCTGCGCAGCTGCGACTTCGATGTGTCACTCGACGCCCGCCGCGACATTCGAAGCAACGTTGTTGCATATCTTGCCGGAGCCCGGCGGCGCGTAGGTTACGATTTTGGCGGTGGCGCACATCTCCTTACTGATGTGTTGCCGAGCGGCCTGCAGAATGAGCACAAGACGGCTGACTGGCTGGCGCTTTTGGCCCCGCTTGGGCTCTCGCCTCGCGACGTTGCGCCGTCGCTGGTGGTCAGCGCGGAGGAGAGCGAGCGGGCGCGTCAGCGATTGTCCGCCATGGGCTTGTCAGCAGATCTGCCGCTCATCGGTGTCCATCCGGGAGCCAGCCACGGCGTGCGTCGATGGGGCGGCAGCCGCTTCGCAGAAGTGATCGACGAGCTCGGGTCGGACGCGCGACGGCAATTCCTGCTCTTCGAGCACGTGCCAGAGGGGTCCGCCGACATTCGACCACGCCACGCCGTTACTCGCGCGACGACTCAGCTGAGGGAATTCATGGCGCTGGTGAGCCACTGCGATCTGTTGCTCTGTAGTGATAGCGGACCGATGCACATTGCCAACGCGCTCGGCGTGCCTGTTACCGCGCTGTTCGGTCCGCAACGGAGTGAGTGGTACGGTCCGCTCGGCGCCAACGATACCGTCGTGCGCATCGAGGAGATGCCGTGCCGGCCTTGCTTCGATCAATGCATTTTTTCGGCGCCGCGATGCATGAACGGGATTCGGCCCGACGTTGTTGCCAGCGCCGTGGAAAAGCAGCTCGCGCGAGTTGCCCGGACGCACCAACTAGCCCAGATTTCGTGATTCGCCCCGCACCATCGTCCGTCTTCCGGCGTAAATCCCTTCCCGCACTATTGTGAAAGTCTTCGTATCCGGCGCGGCCGGGTTTTTGGGCAGCCATCTCGCTGACGCCTTCATTCGTTCCGGCCATGAAGTAGTCGGCTGTGACAACATGATCGGCGGCGACCTCGAGAATCTTCCAGAGGGAATTCAGTTCGAGGAGGCTGACTGCTGCGATGTGGCCGCGATGAAGCGCCTGACGGTGGGAGTCGACCTCGTCTACCACTGTGCTGCGATCGCCACCGAGGGTCTGAGCGTGTTCTCGCCGGCGCTGATCGCCAGGCACGTCTACGAGAACACGGCCGGCCTGCTCGCGGGAGCAGCGAGCAACAGGGTAAAGAGGTTCGTGTTCTGCTCCAGCATGGCGAGATACGGCGTCGGTAACCCGCCGTTTCGCGAGGACCAGAAGCCGGCTCCCGAGGATCCTTACGGCATCGCCAAGTACGCCGCCGAACTCCTCGTAGCCAACGTGTGCGAAACTCACGGCATGGAGTATGTGATTGCGGTTCCGCACAACATCATCGGACCGAAACAGAAGTACGACGACGCGTTCCGAAACGTCGCCAGCATCATGATCAATCGCATGCTTCAGGGAAAGCAGCCTATCATCTACGGCGACGGCGAGCAGACGCGGTGCTTCTCCTTCGTCCAGGACTGTGTGGATCCCCTCGTCCGAATGGGTACACAGAGTGGATTGTCGGGCGAAATCATCAACATCGGTCCCGATCAGGAGACAGTGACGATCAACCAGCTCGCCGCGATCCTGGCGGAGCTACTCGACTTTCAGCTGGCGGCGATCTACGTGCCGACCAGGCCGCGCGAGGTGAAGGACGCGACCTGTTCGGCCGACAAGGCGCGGCGAGTGCTCGGTTACGAGACAAAGGTCAGCTTGCGCGACGGCCTGCTCAGCATGATCGACTGGATCCGTCAGCACGGCACCAAGCCTTTCTCTTACCACCTCCCGATCGAGATCGATTCGCCCCTGGTTCCGGAAACCTGGAAGTCGCGGCTAATCTGAAAATCACCCGGTGAAAAGAGACGGACGCCTGCGAATCGGCATGCTTGGGCTCTACGGCATGCCACTTCCGCAGCTGCATTTTACCGGATTCGAGACCGCCTTCGGCGAGATCGCGCCGCGGCTCGTCGCTGCGGGGCATGAGGTGACTATTTACTGTCGCGGCAGCCACTACCCTCAGGCGCTCCGCGTCGACGAGTTCGAGGGAGTCCGCCTCAAGTACGTGCCGTCGCCCGGCGGCAAAAATCTGTCGGGACTGATCGCAACCCTTGTCGCGTCCCTGCACGCGCTCGTGTTCGGACGGTACGACGTGTTCTTCTTCGTCAATGTCGGCATGGGTCACCATGCGGCACTCTGTCGGATCCTCGGCGCAACAGTCGTTATGAACGTGGACGGGCTCGACTGGAAGCGCGCGAAGTGGGGGCCGATTGCGCGTGCATATTTCCTGAGCGCCGCTCATTCCGCGATCCGATTCTGCAACCGGCTCGTGACCGACGCTGAAGCAATGCGACGGATTTACCTGGAAGAGTTCAAGACTGAAACGACGATGATCGCGTATGGCGCCTACGTCGAATCATCGGAGCAACCCAACAAGGTGCGCCAATTCGGCGTCGAGCCGAATGAGTATTACCTCATTGCAAGCAGACTGATTCCGGAAAACCATCCCGATCTGATCATCGAGGGGTTTCTGGCGTCACGTACCTCGCGGAAGCTGGTTATAGCTGGCGGGGCAAACTACGACAGCCCGTTTCACCGGCGGCTGAAGGAGCTTGCCACCGACCGGGTCGTCTTCACCGGCCACATCCACGATCAGTCGGTCATCAAGGAGCTCCACTGCAATTGCTTCGCATACGTGCACGGCCACTCAGTCGGAGGAACAAACCCATCGCTCCTGAAGGCGATGGGTTATGGCAACTGCATCCTGGCGCTCGACACGGTTTTCAATCGCGAGGTCCTCGCTGACGCTGGATTGTTCTTTCAGAAGGACACGGGATCGCTCGCGGGCCTCATTAAATCGATCGAGTCCGAACCCGCTCTCGTGCGCGAGCTCCGCTTACGCGGTCCGAAACGGGTGCGCGAGCACTACTCGTGGGACCACGTGAGCGAGCAGTACGACCGGCTGTTCCGGGACGTCGCCGGTCAACGCTGACTACACCAGCTCACGATAGACCTCTCGCGTGAGTGCGGCAGTGCGCTCCCATGTGTACGACTGCGCGTGCGCTTTTCCCGCCGACACGAGGGCACCCCGTTCGTCGATCGCGCGCTCGATCCCGTTTGCTATCGACCGCGGGTCCAGCGCATCGACCAGCACTGCGGCGCCGCCGGTAATCTCGGGTAACGCACCCCGATCTGAAGCGACGACCGGCGTCCCGCAGGCCATCGCCTCGAGAGCCGGCAACCCAAATCCCTCATGGAGTGATGGCAGCGCCAGGCACGCCGCTCCGGCGTATAGCGATCGGAGCTCTTCGTCATGCACTCTGCCTCTCACGTCGATGAAGTCCGGAAGGGCGAGTCGCAATCCCCAGCCTCCGCCACCCGCGATTACGAGACGATACGAAGCATCACGCGAACGGACGAAGGACATCGCCTCCACGAGCCGCGGCAGATTTTTTCGCGGCTCCGGCGTTCCGACGAACAGGACATACGGGGTGCCAAGTCCCGCAACTGCGGGGTGATCGTCGAAAAACATCGCATCGATTCCGTTGGGAACCACGCGGAGCTTCTCGGCTTTGACACCGCCAAATTCAACGACATCCTTCGCGGTATCCTGCGACGGGGTTATCACGCGGTCCGCGGTTGCGAGAATCCGGCGCATGAGCACGCTCGTGTAAAGCCGGTGCCACCGCGGCATTGTCTGAGGCCAACGCGACGGGACCATGTCGTGAACGGTGAGCACCACTGGAATTGCGCCTGGCGAGAGCGGGCCGCGCAGCAGCGGAGAGTGATAGACCTGCGCACCCTCCTGCCGGGCGCGCCGGAGCGCGGCGAGAGGATACCATACCAGATCCTGCTTGAGGCTCAGGAATTTTCTTCGCAGGCTATCGCGGGCGACGAGTGGTCCACCGCCGAGCTCAATAACCGCCGTGTCCCCTCGCTCTCGAAGCGCGCGAGCGAGACCATCGGCGTAGCGAGCAATTCCGGCCGCTGCCTGCCGCATGTGCGCGGCGTCGAGGCCAATCGTCAGCACAGGCGGTGCGCTTTACTCGACCCCAGCGGACAGTGTGTTGGACTAACCAACTGGTGTCAGCTCGAGTTGGTGCTCGCTTCGAGTCGCGACACGTAATCTCTCTGAGAGTGTCACGATCGAACCAGCCAGCCAGAAATAGAGCCATCCGAACACGATGCTGTTGAACACGACGGCCGTCATCCCATTCACGAAGATCCCCAGTGTGGCGAGCCAGATCGACAAGCCCACCAGGCGGCTCGGCCCATTCCCGGAATCGCGGAAGACCGTCAAGGCGTGTCCGGCTATGGAACCAAGCACGAGGATGAGAAGCATCAAGCCAGCGAGGCCCAGCTCGACACCGTAGGTGAGAAAGAGATTGTCACCGGTGATGTGGGTGAGACCGGCCCGCGCCGCGGCGGCATCAGCAGTGCCCAACCCATAGCCCCATGGCCTTTCCAGCAACGCGATGATGCCGTTCCACAGATCGTTGAGGTGTCCGGCAGTACTCACCTCCTGACCGGAAAGAGTGTACCAGAGGAAAGCCGAGAATCCAGGCAGGAGAACCAGAGCGACCAGAAACAGCGCTCCCGCAACAGCAAGGGCTGCGACTGCCCATTCCGCTCGCCTGCGCATCAGAACAAACAGCACGAGCTGCAGACAGCCGACAATGATGGTCATCCTCGTGAGCGTCAACAGAAAAGCGAAGCAGACGAGTACGTAGCCTACGATCTGCCACTTCGTTCGATGCGGCCTACCGACCACCCATGCGGTCGCTATCGGGAAGAAGAGTAGAAACGGCACGGCGAAGCCCTGGCCGCCGAGGTAGACCGACCCGGCGCGCCGCACCATGTGCCCGCCGATTCCTGCCCAGTAGTTCTGAGGCAATCCATACACGTTTCCGGCCGTCATCACCGAAGCGCCGAGAAAATCCTGGAAGTACGCGGCGACGCCGAGGGCGACCAACCCTTCAGGCGGCAGGAAGAAACGCTCGAGGATGCCGATGACACAGGTGACCACCACTAATGTGAAGATCTGGCGCATCGCCGATTCGTCTTCGGCGAGTTGTGGTCCCGCGCGCCCGACGAAGTAAATGAGGAAAAAGAAGACGGAGGACCGAAGTCCCATCAGCTCGACTTTGACCGGTAATCCAGTGCGCAGCCAGGCATTTTCACCGGCAAGAAACAACAGCCCGAGGCAAAAGAGCCCCGCCACCCAGAAATCGGTGAAAGTGATCTGTGTTCCCATACCTCTCCCCGTCACTGCGCGGATAAGCACATAGACAAGCAGGGCGAAGAGGGCAACGTCGCGCCAACCCGCTATCGCACGCACCAGATCGGCGGGCAGGCCGAACCACCCGAACAGGAGTGTGATCAAGAGGCTGTGGAGGGCCAGCCCCCACGCCAGAATCGGAAACGCGCGCGGGATCAGCGCGGAGCGCTGCACGTCACAATGCCCGCGGGCGGGTTCGGCGGGGGAAAGGAAGGGTTGAGATCGACCTGCTCAGTGCGGATGCGGTGGCGGGATTGCGCCCACGCCAATCAGAAAGGATTGTCGCACTGCCGGCGACAAGGACGCCTAGGATTCCGCCGATCACCAGAGTGCTGAACAGCAATAAACCATAGCGCGGCCACTGCGCCTTCCGTGGGGCGACGGCAGGGTCTACGACCGTGATCTCGGCTGCATCGTTGAATTCGTCGAGGCGCGCAGCCTCGAATTGACGCTGCAGCGTGAGGTACAGATCGGTGGCGACGTCAACGTTTCTGCGTAGCCGTGCCTCCTCGAAAACCAGCTGCGGCGAGCGATTGTACTGTCTGTTCTGCTCGTAAAACATCCGCTGGCGCTCTTCAGCGTCCTGAAGCTCGAGCTTCGCGCTGTCCAGCCGACTCTGAACAAAGACCCGCTTCGACCGCGCCCGCGAGACGCGCTGCTCATGGTTAAAGGCATCGACAAGCTCGATCGTTCTGTTGCCGATGGCCGCGGCAAGCTCGGGCCACCGGGAGTTGATCGACAGCAGCACCATGTTCGTCTTCACGTCGAACGCCGTCTGAATCGCCCTTCCCATTTCCTTGACACCGAGCTCCATCCGTCGCTGTGGATCTTTCGCTTTAATGCGCAGGATATCGAGAAGGCGAGCGCTGTCTCCTCGCGATTGGCTGCGAGGGTCGTGAAAGCGTGAGTTCAGCAGGCGTCGCCGCAGCTCCTCGCTCTCGATCAGCTGTACGTAAAAGTTGGGAGACTCCGATGGTTCGCTGCCGCTGCCAACCCCGAGTTGGGTTGCCAGCCCAAGCAGCCCCGAGCCGCCGCCGCCGAGCATTCCGGCCATCTTGCTGCTCGATCCGGCTGTGACGAACGAGGCGTGGCTCTGATAGACCGGCGGAATGAAGATGACTGCTAACACCGCCGCGACGAACGTAGCAGCCAGGACCGCGGCAATGGTCCGCCAGCGAGAAATGGTTCCCGCCAACCACACTCCAAAAGTGAGAGACTGCTGAGTCATTCGCTCATGCTACTAGGCTACCGGCCTTTGCGCTATCACGTAGGCAGACCAACCGAGCCAGTGCAACTTCGCGACATACTTTTGCCGGAAAGGGGGGAGGAGCGCAAAAAGTGGATAGACCGCAGCGAACAGCACATTTCTGGACTTCCCTGATTGGAGCACCGTTAACCCGTTTGCTGCCGCGGCGATACGCATGTTGCCAACGGACACCGGGTGAATGTGGGTCGGGTCATCAAAAAAATTCATCGTCACGCGATTGCGCAACAGTCCTGGAGCGCTCGCCGTGTTGACTGAATCTTCACCCGGCGTCTCGATGTAGGCACGGGCGGATGGTTTTAGCAGTCTCGCAATTTCCGCCCACAGATTGGTGGCAGTGCGAAGGTGCTCGATGACGTGCATGCAGGTGATCGCGTCGAAGGAGCCGTCGGGCCACGGGAGGCGATCTTTTTCGAGATCCGCCTTCACGAAGGTCGTACCCCGGGGCGTTCGAGCGGGTCGACCCGCAATGTCCACCGAAAAAAAATCTAGATCCGGACGGAGCTCCGCCATGTGGCATAGCGTGCCGCCGTCGGACGATCCGAGGTCGAGGAGCGCGCCATTAGCGGGAGTGCCAGCGACGAACGCGGCACGCGTATCTATCCACGGAATGGACCGCCACAGGGACCAGTTCACGGTGTGGCGCGCCTGGCAGTGCTGCTATTGCTTCGCGGCAATCAGGAGTGTAGCCAAGCCAGCCAGAACCTGCGCGATAGTGCCGACACTACTGAAAAAGTCCGTACCCTTGTCGTTCGGGTCGCGCTCGGGGACGAACACCGTGCTCCCGGCGTTTGGCTTCGGAAGCCCGTCGGGCAGAAGAAAGTGAGCTGACCGTGCCTCGACCTTTCCGTTGGGCTGGGTGACATACGCGCGTCGTACGTCGGCCCGCAGAGAGGGCCCGCCAGCCGCGCGAATGTAATACTCGATGGTCTTCCCGGGCGACCACGTCACGGATACCGGAGAATTGACCGCGCCCTGAACGTTGACGACCGCGTTGTAGCGCGGGATGTAAAGCGAGTCGCCATCCTGCAGGGGCAGATTGTCCAGTGACTTGTGGTTCTTGAGCACATCGGGCAGCTCGATACCGATGCGACCAACTCCGTTACGCGTACGGTAGAAAATGACGCCGTTTGCGTAAGCATCGGATGTCAGGCCGCCGGCGCGCTCGATGAGATCGGTGATTTTTTCCGTCTTCGTCTTAAGCGAATACCTACCCGGGTAGAGAACCTCGCCCGCGATGACTGCCGTGCGCTGAAGCTCCCAGTTCGGCTGCCGCAAAATGAGGACATTGTCGTAAGGCTCGACCACAACCTCGGCATTGGGGCCTGACGCGGCGGGGAGACCCGGCGGGCCGAGATATTTGCCGTCCGGGCCGCGCTCGAAGATGTAGCTCGAGTCCAACGGCACCCTGAAGGTTTGTGCCGTGACTCCACCGGCGCGATTCGTCGGCAGGCGTGCTATCTCCGCTTCATTCAGATAAGCACTCTGATCGAGGCCACCGGCGAGCAGCACCAGATCGCGGACGGTCATGCCTTCGCGATATGGATATTGGCCGCTCTTGTGAACCGCTCCGTTGATGGCGACGTATCGGGTCGGTCGGAATTCCGACGTCGAGAAGACTCGAATCTCATCGTCTTCCTGGAGCGGAACGTCGTTGATTACCGCGCCGGTCGTGTCACGCAAAGTCGCGCGCAGCTGAACGCGACTTGAATCCGGTTGCGTCCGGGTGATCAGAACCTGGCCCAGATAAACGTCCGGCCTTACTCCACCCGCCATGCGGAGCGCGTCCGACAACTTCATTCCCGGCGCGAGCCCCTGGGCGCCCGGCGACCATACATCGCCGTGGACATAAATGCGATTGCGCACCCGAGTAGTGACGGGGAACACGCGAATGACGTCCCCATCCACCACCGGCACCGATGGGCCAGTACCTGCCACGAATTGATCGGAGGGAATGTCCAGCACTATCCGGTCGCGTCCACCCGGTGCACGCTGCTCGGGCGGCAGGATGCGCTCGATCTGGACGCGGCGGCGCGCCGCCTTGGCGGTGAAGCCTCCGGCATAACGCAGCGCATCCGCGAGCGTTTCCCCCGCGCGTATCTCGTACGTTGCCGGACGCGCGATCTCGCCGACGATCCGCACCCTCGCCCCGTGAATGGGCACGAAAACGAGATCGCTGTTATTCAGTCTGACATCGCGGCTCGTATTGCCGTTGAGCAGGTAGTCGTAGACGTCCAGGGTGTCGACGACCACCCCTGCGCGGCGGATGAGGATCTGGCGCAGGCTTCCGTTGTCCGAAGGGCCGCGCGCCGCGTAAAGCGCGCTCAGGGCGGTGCCGGCGCTGGAAATCCGATAACTCCCCGGTCGCAGCACGTCGCCGGTCACGAAAATCTGATTGCTCCCCAGGCGCGCGGGTGTGACGTAAAAATGGGTCGTGGCTCCGCTGCCGCGACGGACTCCCGAATACACCCGTCCCAGTCTCGAGTAGAGAACGTTCTCCAGCTCACCCATGGTGAGATTGTTGACGAAGATCAGCCCGACCTGAGGAATGGCGATGAACCCCTCGCGCGTGACGTCGAGCGTGTACGATTGCTCAACGTCGCCGGTAAGAACCAGCACGAGCCGGTCGCCCGGATGGATCTGATAACTGGCGTCGACGGGCCCGGAAAGATTCGGGTCAAACTGACTGGTCGCGTTCCGGAAAAAATCGAGGCCAAAAATCACGAAACCGCTGTCGGCGTCGGCCTTTGCTTTGACAAGTCCCTTCGTGATCGAATCCTGCCGCGCCAGACAGCGGGCTCTGAGCGAGACCTTCCTCTCCTGCATGCGACGCTTGTTCTGGGTAGTGTCGACGAGGCCGGAAGGAAGGGTGTCGGTGACCGCGAGGGTGTCCGCATCGATTCCGCAGCGGAGGAGGTCAAGATCTGTGGTGTCGGCGATGCCGAGCTGACCGATTGCGGCGAAGACGTCGCTGGTGGAGATCGTACTGTCCGGCGTACCAGTAGCGCCGGGTAGATAGGCGTCGAGAAGATTCTCGGGATAGCCTTCGGCGCGTAGTCGGGCCCTCACTTGGTCGGGCGTCAAGCCACTGGTCATGATCCGCTGCCGCAGCTGCTGCAAGAGCGCGGGATTGTTCTGCAACATTTCCTGCGCCTGACTCGCGGTGGGATTCTGTGCCGGCGAGCTGGTAGGTAACGCGAGGGTGATCGCGCCAGCGAGGAAAACAAAAGAGCTGACCTTCGAAAACATCATTTGCGTTGGTTAGTTGGACGCGGGTTGGAATGGTCGCGCAGGGACTCGAACCCCGGACCTCTGCTGTGTGAAAGCAGCGCTCTAACCAGCTGAGCTACGCGACCCGACTAAAAAGCTCCCGCGCCCGTGTGCGGGAGCCCTGCCGGACAGAACTTATAACTTTATAGCGCAAACCGCTTTAGCGGTAGTGAAGTGGGCCCTGCAGGGCTCGAACCTGCGACCGTCGGATTATGAGTCCGCTGCTCTAACCGACTGAGCTAAGGGCCCCGGGAGAGTGCAAACCTAACGTCGGGTCATTCGTTACTCCAATAGTTTGCAGCCTACCGATCGCTGATTCGCTGCGCGCAGTCACCCGATCGCTTTCTGTTGCGTCCGTGATGCGGGCGTAGCCCCGATTGCAAATTCAGGGCTTATCCCCGATGTGCACTCGACGAGTGGCCCTGACCTTGAAGTGAACGCGCGTACAACGGAGACAGCATGCGACTAGAGGGAGCTATAGTGGTGGCGGGCACGATGACGCTGTTCGCCTGTCATGGGGAGCGATTGACGGAAAGTGGCACCGGCATCGGTGGCACGCCACCGCCGAAGCCCACCGCGGTCTCCTTTCCACTCCGCGACGCGATTGTGTACCTCGGCACGCGCTACAACCCTGACGGCGATCTCTTTGTCCTCGACATCAAGACATTAGCTAAACAAAGGCTGAGAATTAGCGGTGACCATCCGGGGTGTCCAGCAATCGCCCCGACCGGAAATGGGCTCGCTTACCTCACTGAGGCGGGACTGAACATCGAGACTCCATCCGGAGCAAAGACCGTCGCAGCACAAGGCTGTCCCGTCTGGTCACCGGACGGACAGCGCGTCGCTACCACGATCGCCGGCGTCAGCGGGTCCCTGGATCATAGCCTCGCAGTTTATTCCCGCGACGGCGCGCTGCTGGGCGAGCAGGCTGCGAATTACCAGGTCGCGCCGAATGCATGGTCGCCAAACGGAAAAGACATTCTCTATATCGCTTGCCCTCTATCCAGCTATCCCAATTGTAGTTCCCACGTCGCGCTCGTAAACGCTGATAGCCTCGATCGCCCGCGAGATCTTGGCTCCGGAGTCGGCCCCGCGTCGTTCTCCCCGGACGGGGCGGAGATAGCCTATGTGTGCGGCGGGGTGTGCGTCGTTGCGGCGGCAGGAGGCGCCCGACGTACGATCGCGGTCGGCGATCTCCCCGAATGGTCGCCGGCGACGAATCAGATTGCGTTTCGGTGCGGCACTGCAATCTGTGTCTCCGACGCCGAAGGCGGAAATCTTCAGAGTATACCCGTCTACACCCGCGACGTGTTTCACTGGGCGCCGGATGGAAAGGCCATCCTTTTCTTGTCAGGCCGACGAAACACCGACCTATTCGCGGTCAGCGTTGACGGCACAAAGGTGGTGAATCTCACCCGAGACAGGGGCTTGGAGTACATCGGACGGTGGACTCCGGTCTCCGATGCATCCGTTGCGCTAAACGCTCCTCCGATCTCGGTGCCAACGAGTAGCGCTGCGCTGGATGCAGGCGACATCGTCTATCAAGGTGTTTCCGTAGAACTGCCAAGGCTCTGGCTGATTCGGTCCGATGGATCTCGCAACAGGTTTCTGTTCAACGCCGAGCTGCCGGAGCAGTGCGCCACCATTTCGCCGGACCGGACGCTCATAGCCTTCTCTTCGCTTGGCCTGTGGGTCGCTGCCGTCGACGGGAGCGGCGAAATGCAGATCGACGACCGCGTAGACGCTACCTACCTCCAGGGCCCCGATACATGCCCGGTGTGGTCGCCAAACGGGAGAATGCTCGCGTGGGGCCACCGCTATGAAAACTTCACCGCCGAGCTCAGGGTCGCGGACATAGAGACGCGCGAAATTCAAAGACTGGACTCGACCAACCGTGTAGCGGACCCTCAATGGTCGGCCGACGGTACAGCGCTTTTCTATTTGCGCGACGTGCCCAACCCACAACCAGGCGACTACGATAGGATATGGAGGGTGCCGCTGAAGGGCACACCGGCGCCATTCGGCGTGCGCGATTACACCGCAGTATCTCCAGCGCGCGACGGACGCCTCGCAATTGAATGCGGAACTAACATTTGCGTGTCAGGTCCCGATGGAGCGAACCCCGATACGCTGAGTACCGGCCGCTCGCCGCTTTGGTCAGCCGATGGAGATTGGATAGCGTTCGTTCGCGGAACGGCGCTTGTCGTAATACACCCCGATGGAACTGGCCTGAGGGAGCTCGCGACTATGGATGGCGACCCGCACTGGCTGAGCTGGTCGCCCGACGACAAGGCGTTGGCATTTGAAGTCGAGAAAAATCTTTGGGTGGCTCCTGCCGACGGTGCGCCTGTGAAAATGTTTCCGTATGCGCAGCTTCCGTCGTGGACCAATCGACGAGCGTTTTAGCCCCTCGCGACGCCCTTGCGCTCCCCAAAATTCCTCATGCGAGGTAAGCGTGTTGCGCGGTTTTTGGCCGATAGGGGAAATGCTTCTTCAGTCTGAGGAAATGTTTCTCGACGAGGTGCCAACTTAAGAACGCGACTAACGTCGATAAGCCCACATAGCTCAGTCCCCAAGCGGTCTGAAGGACCAGGGGAGAACCTCCGGAGCCGCCGAGCGCGGAGAACGGCCGGTAGTGATTGAGTGCCGCAAGTACGGCGGTGTGCACGATGTACATCGCATAGCTATAGCGCCCAAAGAATCTCAACAGGCCAGACCGAAGCGATTCCACGAACCGGGACCGCTCAGACGAGGTCGCCGCAATTACAGCAGACGCGCCGAGCACCATAATCGCGATACTGCCAAACGCCGCGGTGCCCGGATCATGATAGTCCAGATGCCTGTAGATGCCCATCAAAACCGCTAACACGATCACGGCCACCACTGATCCAACTTTCGCCGCTGGTATCAATCTTTGCAGGCCCGCGCGTCGATACTCGATGGCCAACAGTCCGCCCGCGAACAGCGTGTCGCCACGCGTGATTGGCAACACCGACAGCGTGAGCCCGGAAACCCCGGCCAGCGCTCCGACAATCCGCAGCCCGATGCACAACGCAATTCCGCCAATGCATACGCTCTTCATCGCCCGCGGCGGAGCCAATAGCACGATCGCCGGCCACAGGAAATAAAACTGCTCCTCCACCGCCAGCGACCAGAACAAGGTGCTCGGATACGGCCCGTGCCCAGGGATCTCGCCGATCGCCATCATAATGTTGGTCTGATGCAGCCAATACCATCCCTGATGCTGTCGCGCGAGCATGTAGTTGTCGCCCGCTCCAAGATGTAGTGCCGGCAGTACCACGAAAATCGCGAACAGGAAACCGTAATAAGCGGGCAGAATCCTCAGCGCGCGCCGGGCGTAAAACGCCTTGAAGTAGCTGGGACTTCCGCGTGCATCGACCAGGATTCCGGTGATCAGGAACCCGGAAAGAACGAAGAAGAGATCCACTCCCGTCCACCCCGCGTGCGCGATCGACACGAGCACCCACGCTGGGCCGTCGGCCGTGATCTTCAGATTGGAGACGAAATGCGAGGCCACCACGAGCAGGATCGCAATGCCGCGCAGTCCATCCAGCGCGAGTATGTGGCCCCGCTCCATCGATCGATCCACCTCGGCGGTGGATCGGTCCATCGTTGCAGTGACAGGCGCCGCTGTCAGAAGGACATGCTCCACCGCGGCTCGATCGCCACCCTCACTCGCCCCTCGAACGCGGTGTTGGTCTCGCCCGGGACGTGATGAAAGTTGGTCGAGTGATTCAATCCCACGTCCCCATTGACCTCGAGATCGCGCCACCGCGTCGCACCGCTCATTCCCACCCGCGTCACTCCCATTACCACGCCGCTGAGGATTCCCGGCGTAGTCGCGTAATCGGCCGGAAGCGGATACGTCGCACGATAGTCACCCTCGCCCTGACGCCGGTGCGCGAGATACAGCCTGAGCGGCGTACGATGTAGCAGCGCGAGATCTGCGCCCACTCTCGCCTCGTCATAGTCGCTGAACCCGCGACCCAACCCGACGCCGAATACATCGTAGGTCTCCGCTGGATTCGGGGTGCGGTACGCGAGATTCGACACCCGCGTGTACGACGCGAACCACCGCTGATCCCCAACCAGCGGCAATCCCTCCGCCGTCAACGTCAATCCGTAGGAGGAAGGCTCCTGACAGTTTGGGTTGCACCGGTCGATCTGGAAATCATCGATGAAGAGATGTCCAGCCCAGTTGCCGAAACGTCCCGAGTGATACGCCGCCTCGGCGCCGAGCCCGAAATTGCCATCCTGATTTTCATTGCGCCACGACAGGCCGAGGATGTTGAACGGATTCGCCAGACTAGGCTCGAAGCCTCGGCCGACGCCGGTGTACAGAAAACTTTCGCTGCCTGCTACTTCCCAACGCCCGCGCCT
>DATFGW010000129.1:0-2721 GCA_035249045.1 Gemmatimonadaceae bacterium
CTGCCAGAATTTTCCGAACAGCCGAGGGATCTGGCCGGCGGGGATGCCGGGTCCGTTGTCGGCGACCGAGCACTGCACTTTTCCATCGACGCGCGATGCCGACAGCGTAATCGCGCCGCCGCTCGGTGTGAACTTGATGGCGTTGCCGACGAGATTCGAGAAGACCTGGAGCACCCGCGCTGGATCGGCGCGCACGAACGGCAGATCGGCCTCGGCCGCAACTGACAGCGTGATCGACTTCTCGCGCGCGATCGGCTGCAGCTGCTCCGCGGAATCGTGAATGAGATCGCTCACCGACACCTTGCGCGGCGCCACTGAGAGTCGGCCGGCTTCGATCGTCGTCACGCTCAGAAGATCCTGAATCAATCGAGTGGCGCGCTCACCGGCACGGCGGATGATCCGCAGCTGGCTCGTTTGAGTGGGATCCTTGCTTGCATCCATCAAGAGCGACGTTGCCATCGAGATCGTGTTGAGCGGGTTGCGCAGATCGTGCGCGACGATGCGGAGAATCTCTTCGCGCGCATCGATGACGCGCTGCGCTTCGTCGTACATCTGGTCGAGAGTGACGCGGCCAACTTCGTTCATCACCACGCGACGGATCATGTCGGTCACCGAGAGCGCGAGCGCGCCGGAGAGCAGGACCGCTACCAGTGCGCCCCCGGCAGCTAGCACCGGGACCCAGCCAATCGCGGCGGTAAGCAACAGCGCAAAAATCGCGAGGCCGGTCGTTAGCTCGACGGCGGAGCGCGTCAATCGAAATGCGCCCGTGAATGCGAGCACCACGCAAAGGACGGCAAACGTCGCCGCCAGACCCGGTGGCTTGTCAAAGGGATCGACACCGAACTGGCTCAATCCCAATCCGATAACGAGGAGCGATGCGTCGGCGATCGGGAACGCGCGCCGCAGCCACGGCCGGTACCACTCCTTTCGCAGCAGAAGCAGCGCCGCGGCAGCGAAAGTCATCCACCCCAGCGCGGCGCCGAGGCTGCCGGTCGTCGGCGCCGGGACGCGCGAAATCCTGCTGAGGAAAAGTCTGCCCAGTATGAAAATGGAGAACACGCCCGCGGCGGAGACGCGCAGGTAGGCGAGCTTGAGCTCGGACCGGCGCGCCTCTTCGCCGAGGCTCTTCTCGACCGTCGCGCTCAACTGGTCGGTCGACCTCTTCGCGTTGAGCGCGAGCTTCACCGATTCCGCGATCTCGGCGGCGAGTGCCGCGCGAGAGTCGAGCATGTTGTCAGCCATCGTCGCCTCCGTCCGGCTTAGGTCGGCGGATGGAAGTACTCAACCGTGGTGTAATCCGTGCGCCCGTCTTCCGGAGTAAAGTCGCTGAAAACCGTGACTTTGATTCGCGTAGAGCTGAGGTACTCGATCAGCATCGTCCTCGTGGCAAAGCCCTGATCCCAGAAAACGCCGACCGATTGCTTGCTGTTCCAGTCCGTCGTATTCGCGGTGGCCATGCCCCAATCGCATGCCTCAGGCAAACAATTGCCGAACGCCTCGACTCCGACGAAGCTGCCGTCGACGGATATGTTGAGGCTCAACAGGTTTGCCCCGGTATTCTTCTCATTCTGCCAGGTGCCGCGAAGCACGTCGAACGGCGGCGGCGCGGTTACGGTGACCGTGAACGAAACCGGACCTCCGAAAGCTGCGCCGTTGGCTGTCAGGGTGTAATCGCCGGGCGTGCTCGGAACTGTCCAATCCACCGCCGAGTACCCGCCGCCGCTCGTTGGCGACTCCGGATCGATCGGGAAAGAGTTGGTTGGGGTGGTGAGCTGCGTCACGCCATCACCTTCGTCGTCCACGCCAAGAATGGTCCCTCCCGCGCCAGATACGGTCCAGGTCACGGGTATTCCGGCCAGACCGATGGAGTTCTGATGCTGCCCGTCGTGATGATTGCTTCCAACGATGCGAACGAGTGGATGTACGACGCCGCCGCCGACCAGGTCGAAGTGGCTGTTGTTGATCGGCTCAATGGTCGCATTGAGCGCAGGACCGACGTTACTGAATCCCTTCGACAACCCACCGAGACCAAGATCGATCGCGTATGCAGTCTTTACTCCGAATAGCTTGCCGGCACCCGACTTCATGTTGCGCCAGGTCGCGTGCGCAAACCGCGTCAGACGATTCGAGCTAGCGTCCAGGATGATTTCCGTAGAGGTCGAGCAGTTCCGCGCGTTCGAAGCCAGGAGTCCCACGTCGCTCGCGTCCTCGAGCGCGTGCGCCGGCTCGTTCGGACCCGACGAATACATCTCGGCGAATTTCTCGCGCGGGTCACCAGTTCCGTACAACACGTAGCAGACGGCCACGGTCACCGGCAACGCGAACTCGTCCCCGCTCTCGTTGATCGGTTGGAGCGCTGGCGTCGTGGTGAATCTGAAGCAGCCGCCGAACTGCTGGAGCGGCAAGTTGGCGTGACATGGGGTGGTCTCGGCGCCGGTGATGGGATCGGTGGCTCCGAGATCCACCTGTGCAATGGTGACCACGACGTTCTGCGGACCGCTCGCCGGGAGCCAGCCGTTCGGGAACCTCACGCCCGCGATGGCGCCAGCGCCGCCGTCCACTGTCACGACCTGGAATCCGGAGGCGTTGTTATTGGTCACAACCGTCGATGTGCACAGAGCAATACTTCCACAAAGCGCACGCCCGCCGGCGTGCTCGATTCTGAACTTGATGGGGAGGCTCGAGTTCTCGTTGAGCGGAATGGTCTCGCCGGTGCGCGCG
>DATFGW010000130.1:0-7097 GCA_035249045.1 Gemmatimonadaceae bacterium
ACAGCGCGCGCGCTCGGCGCTGCTCGTGCGGATGCGTTGGTTGGTCTTACTCCGGCTGCGTCTACGAGAGCTGTTGCGTGTGCTGCAAGTCCGCGGGCGTTCCAGGGAGCGTGTCGAGCGTGGGCGCGGAGGAGAGCGACAGGCGATTCAGCCATGTGGATAGGATAACATTAAAGTCTTCGGCTCGCTCGTCGTGCGGGAGATCACCGGCCGGGGACAAAACGGAGATCTCGAAGTCGCGCTTGATCTCGCGGAAGCCGCGGAATTCCTCCACGGGCGACATCGATCCCTGCTCGCCCCAGACGAGCAGGGCCGGCTGACTGAGCCGCCGCAGGGCGTGACGGACGTCGATGTTGAGATTGCCGGAGAGAAACGCTGCCGGAGCGTGACGAGCGCCGCGCTGATGCGAAGTCGTGTAGTAGATCTCGACGAGCTCGCGGGTGACGAGCGAATCGTCGGAGTAAACCTGCCGCAGATAGCGACGCAGCGATGGCCGAGAGACCAGCGCGTTGAACATCGCGGTGCCTGCAATGGGAGTGTCGACGGCGAGCCGGCTGGCTTCGCCCCCGATGCCGACGGGCTCATTTAGTCGGACGAGACCGGACGGCGCGATGAGTGCGACCGCCGGGAACCGGTGCGGGTCGCGTGCCGCGAGCACGATCGCGTAAGCAGCGGACAGCGACGAAGCGACGAGAACCGTCGGCTCGTCGATGACCCTGCTGACGAAGTCGGAGATGAGCGAGATATAAAGTCTCGCCGAGTAGCGGATCGCCGGACGCTCCGACATCCCGAAGCCGAGCAGGTCGATGGTGTAGACGGTGTTGGCGCGAGCGAGGGCATCGACGTTGTTCCGCCACTCGTACGACCATGCGGCGGCGTGGATGCCGTGGACAAGAAGAATCGGCGGCCCGCTGCCGCGCTTGGTGAACGCAACTCTTCTATCGCGCCACTCGAAACCGCCTTCCTCACCGCCGACGAGATTGGTGAGCTGGTCGACGCCTTTGCGCGCGAACGCGTTGTACGCCGCGGCGGCGCCGAGGATCGCTCCGCCGGACAGCAGAATTTTTCGCCACGGTGACTCTCGCTCGTCGTTATCCTGCATTGCTCCTCGTTCGGTACAGCCAAGGAAAAAGCGCGGTTACTTGAGAGTAACCGCGCTTGGTGCAGCGCGCACGGGGGAAGAAGAAACTATCGCCTCGAACGCCCCTTCGAGCCCGATTTCCGGCCTCCGGAGCGGCGGCTGGAGCTGCGCGAGCGTGAAGCCGAGCCACGGCGGGCCGCTTTCCGGCCACCCGAAGATCTTCCGCGGGATGATTTCCGGGCTGACGACTTCCCGCCCGACGTCTTGCGGCCCCCTGACTTGCGGGCGCCACTCGATCGTGATGACGAGCCCTTGCGGGCTGACTTGCGTCCGCCGCCGGACGACTTACGGCTCGACTTCCGGCCTCCGGACGATTTCGAGGTGCTCTTTTTCCGCCCGCCGCCCGACGAGCTGCGGCTGGTCGAGCCCGATCTGGCGTTTGCGCCACCGCCACTGGTCCGGCCGGCGCCGCTGGACGACCCGCCACCGGTGCTCGAGCTGGTCGAGCGCGTACCGCCTGAGGTGGACGTCGATCCTGTGCCAAAGCCGCCAGTCCGTGCGGCTCCGGTAGCGGCGGGCGTGCTGCTGCCGCCGTAGCCGGATGCAGCGCCAGCCGATGTCCCGCCGCCGAATCCAGAGCTGCCGGAACTGCCCGAAGATCCGCCACTGGTGCCGCCGAAAGCGCTGGCCCCGCCACCCCCGCCGCCGCCTGTCCCGGTCAAGGAGGTATCCTGCTTCTTCCCGGAGCCCTTCGGCCGCCCCCTTCTGCCGCGCGGGGCGCCACCGCCGAACAGATCTTCCTCTTCCTCCTCTTCCTCTTCGTCGCCTTCGGCAACTACGGTCGCGTCGGTGTCCGCTTCTTCGTCATCGTCGGAGTCTTCAGCGCTATCCCAGAGGCGATCGCTATGATCTTCGTTGATCGCCCAGCCGCCATCCTCATCATCGTCGTCATCGTAGGATCGCTTGCCGCGACTGAAGCCACCGAGATCGTCCGGGTCGTCGTCGTCCGCAAAACGCAATGGCTCCACTGATTCACCGCTCGGCATTAGTCCTCCCATAGAATGTCAGCACTCGCACTTGAATAGCGCGCAAATTTCTGATTTCGCCCGCTGCACGTCGCGTGCCTTGTGCGCGGTGCCCTGCTACTTCGCGCGTGGAGAGCGAATACGATAGCGGTGCCGAGACGTCAAGTAGCGCGGCTACTGAGACGCGGAAACGGAGGACTTCGTGGCCATGCGCCGCGTGATCACGCGGACGAGTGCGTCGTAAACACACGGGTCGAACTGCTTGCCGACGTCGACCCGCAAGTGCTCGATCGCCGCCATCGGCTCGAGCGGCTCACGGTAGGCGCGTTTCGAAGTAAGGGCGTCGAAAGTGTCAGCGGCGCAAAGAATCCGGGCGCCCAGCGGGATTGCTTCCCCAGCCAGGCCCAGGGGGTAGCCGGCGCCATCCCAGTGCTCGTGGTGGTGTTCGATGTATTTCAACGGTTGCCGGATATGGAACAGCGGCTCGAGGATCTCCAGGCCGATGCGGACGTGCTGCTGGACGTGCTCGAACTCCTCGGGAGTGAGGCTACCTGGTTTGTTGAGAATGGCTTCGCGGATTCCGATCTTGCCCACATCGTGAAGCCTGCCGGCGACGCGCAGGTCTTCACAGATCGCCTCGTCTAGACCGAGATCCTCGGCGAGCTGGCCGGCGAGCTCCGCGACGCGCTGAGAGTGACCACGCAGATAGACGTCCTTCGCCTCCATCGCGTTGATCAGAGTCTCGGCAATGCTGATGGACATGAGCCGCAACGACTCCTTTTCCTGCTCGAGCTCTGCGGTCCGGAGCGCCACCTCTTCGCGAATGAGCTTGTCGAGACGCCGCTTTTCGATCACTTCGGTGCGCTTGTGCAACGCGCGATCGACTGCCTGCTGCAGATCAGCGAGCTCAACGGGCTTCATCAGGTAATCGGAAGCCCCCGCGGCGAGGACTTCAGTCGCGGTGGCGGCGTCGTTGACGGCGGTCAACATGATGATGGCGAGATCCTGATCGCGGGCTCGAGCTTCGGGCACTACCTGTACCCCCGTCATCCCCGGCATGCGCACGTCGCAGAGCATGAGCGAGAACGACTGCTCGTCGAGAATCTCGAGCGCCTGGTCGCCCGAGCCGGCGATCTCCACCTCGAAGCCGCGCGATCGCAGAAACTTGCGCAGCGCGAGCCTGATGGTTTCTTCGTCGTCGACGATGAGAACGCGGGTCATGGCGCAGCCGGGGTCCAGAGCGGGAGCACAATCGTAAATGTCGATCCGACGTCGGGGGTGCTTTCGACCGCGATCGTACCACCGTGCGCCTGAATGATGCCGTAGCTGACGCTCAGGCCCAACCCCGTGCCTTCACCGGGCGGCTTGGTGGTAAAGAAGGGCTCGAATACACGCTGGCTGACGGAAGGCGACATCCCGTGACCGGTGTCGGACACCACGATGTGGACCATTCCCTGTTTGCGCTGGGTAGCGAGCGAGAGATGACGCACCTTCGCGCCTTCCATCGCACTTTCGGCGTTCACGAGAAGGTTGAGCAGCACTTGTTGCAGCTTCTGCTCGTCGCCACGTACTTGTGGATTGGAGTCGTCGAGACGCATGTGGACTTCAATGCCGCTGGACCGCGAGGCGAGCGCGCGCAGTCGAACCGTATGCTTGACCACGGTATTGATATCGATGGTCACATCGCGAGCGTCGGTTTTGCGCGCGAACAGCAGCAGGTCGCGGATCACTCCAATCGCGCGGTCTGCCTCGCGCTTGATGAGACTGACGGACTCGAACTGTTCGCCGTGCAGGCGATCCTCCAGCAGGAGTTGCGCGAAAGTGGAGATGCCCGTGAGCGGATTGTTCAGCTCGTGCGCGACGCCGGCGACGAGCTCTCCGATTGCTGCAAGCTTCTCGGTGCGGCCGAGATGGTCGGCGACCTTGCGCTCTTCGGTCAGGTTTCTGACGCCAATGACGAGTCCGATGATGTTGTCGGAGCCATCTCGGATGTGACTGAGGGTGACGGCGGCGGGGAATTCGGTGCCATCCTTGCGCCGGTGGACGTGCTCTCCCGTCCAGAGCGCATCGTCCTGCGCGGCGGGAGGAATGGTGCGTGGCCGCGAGAGCTGCGCTGATGCGACGACGAAGTCGTCGACCGAAAGACCGGCAATCTCGTGCGACTCGTAGCCGTACTCGCGAATCGCGGCGCGATTGGCGTACTGAACTCTGGCATCGACACCGAGAATCAACACCGGCTGATCCATCGTGGCGAGCGCGGCGGCGAGGGTTCGCTCGCGGGCGTGGATGCGCTGTTCCTCTTCGCTGAGCAGCAACACGTCGATGGCGAGGGCGACGGCGGCAGCCAGCCGCAGCAATGCGTCGATGTGCGGTGAGGCTGGGGACTGCGGCGTTTCCGAAGTGACGACGAGGACGCCGAGTCGGCGATTGCCGGCAATCAGGGGAATGGTGATCGCCGGCTCGTCGGGGATGCGGTCGGCGTTGTGAGCGCGCTCGCGGAGATTGTCGATGAAGGTCGGCTCTTCCTTTCCCCACGCGCTGCGCACCGCGCTGCGCTCGACGGGGGCAGTGATGCCCTCCATTAGCTCGCAGGTTCCGGTCGCGGCGACGCAAAGAAGCGTGGTACCGTCCGGTGCAATGACGCCAATGGCCTTGCCGCTCGAGGGAACGACCTCGTCGAGAATGGCGAGGATGCTGCGGCTGGCCTCGGCTACGGTGACCTTGCGCAGCGCAATGCGGGCGATCTCGGCGGCGGCTTCGGTCTGACGCTGCTCGTTGCGCTGGGCGTCGAAGAGTCGAGCATTCTCGATTGCGACGGCGGCCTGACGCGCGATCAGCATGATGAGATCGAGGTCGTGGGTGTCGTACGCGTTGGGCCGGTAGGACAGAACCTGCATGACACCGACGGTGCGCTGGTGATAGATCAGCGGCGCGGTGATCTCGCTCTGGACCTCGCGTCTGGATGCGACCTGAAAGATGGTGCCCTTCCACCACTGTTCCGGCTTGGACGAGATGAGCGGCACACCGGCCTGAAAAACCCTGGTGATGGTTTCAGTGCCGTTGGGAAAATCGAGAATGCCTTCTCCCTCGCGCGGCTCGCCGTCGACGACGATGCACGCAGGATTGAACTTCTGGCAGACGGGATCCGCGATCATGAGCGCAAAGCACGGTGCGTCCACAACCGATGCCACCGCTTTATAGATCTCGCGGTAGACTTCATTCAGTGAGATTGTCGCCGAGATGGCCTGCTGTACCGTCGCGACCGCCGCGAATCGCGCGGCGCGACGCTCGAGCTCGGCAACGAGCTCAGTCGTCAACGAACTCCACGGTCACCGGTCTGGTGATGACACCGGACCTGACGCCTTCCTCGAGGAAAAGACGAATCGCCTCGCGGCCGCGATCACCGTAGTCGAGCGTCCAGTCGTTCACGTACATGCCGACGAAAGTGTCGGCCTTGCTTCTGTCGAGCCCGCGCGCGAAGCGCATGGCGTGATCTAGAGCGTGTTTGCGGTGATCGAGACCGTAGGCGATGCTGTCGCGCAGATGGCGTGAGACTTTTTTCTGGAGGTCGCGCGGCATGTCCTTGCGAATGACGTTACCGCCGAGCGGAAGAGGGAGGCCTGTCTTCTTCTGCCACCAGATTCCCATGTCGGCGACGAGGTGCAGACCCTCATCTTTGTAAGTGAGCTGGCCTTCGTGGATCAATAGTCCTGCGTCGACCTCACCGTTCTTGACGGCAGCCTCGATCTGATCGAACGGCACGACGACGGGCTCGAAATCGGGCTGGTAGAGCCTGAGCGCGAGATATGCGCTGGTCATGAGACCGGGGACCGCGATGCGTTTTCCGGCGATGTCTTCACGGGTCATCGGCCGGGTCGCGACGAGCATCGGCCCGTAGCCGTCGCCCATCGATGCGCCGTGCGGCAGGAGGGCGTAGCGATCGGAGAGGTACGCGTAGGCGTGAATCGAAACGGCAGTGACGTCGAGCTCGCCGCGAAGCGCGCGGCCGTTCAGAGTCTCGATGTCCTGGAGCTCATGAACGTAGCTGATGCCGTCGGTGTTGATCTGCCCGTCGGCGAGCGCGTAGAACATGAACGCGTCGTCTGAGTCGGGGCTATGGGCGAGATGAATCGTGCTGGATGATGTCATGATTTGGTGCCGACGCTTTTGCGCGCTTGCTGAAGAGCGCTGGTGATGTCGTCCTGGTGGCGAACGTATTCGGCGAGATTTCTGGCGAGCTCGGTTTTCTGGGCCGCGAGGAGACGCCGCTCGTATGATCGAACGCGGCTGGTATCTCCGGCGATGGTCGCAAGACGCGCCTCGAGAATCAGGCCGAGCAGGTGATTCGGATTCTCGCGCAGGATGGAATCGGCCTGTGCCTGGGCGAGTGGCAGCGCGCCTGTAACTTCGCCGATCCGCCCAAGATCATAGCGCTGATCCAGATTCAACGGCTGGAGAAGTAGATACGACTGAACGGCCATTGGCGCGAAGAATTGCACGCTGTCGATTTTGCCCTCGCTGGCAAGGAGCATCACGCGGTTATATAGACGATCGGCGCGCTCCTCGGGCGACAGGCTCGAGATGTCGGGCGCGCGGATGCCGGCCGGCTGATCGCCGCCGGGCATACCGCGGTCGTCGAGGCCGGCCTGGGGAAGGGCATTGGCCGACCCGTCGACGGTGCTCGAAGGACGCGCATTGAAGCCACGGCCGGCGGCCATCGCGAACAGCGCCAGAAAGGCGAGGGCAGCGACGATCCATGGAAGTGGATTGGATTTCGTCTCTCGCGCAGCGGACCCGCTACCGACAGCAGTTCCGCAGACGTGGCAGAATTTCGCGCCCGGACTGAGGGGAGCGGCGCACGATGCGCAGGTGGCGCCCGCCAGTGGGGCGCCACAGTTCGCGCAGTAGCGGCCGCTGGCGGCGGCGCCGCAGGAAGGACAGGTGGATGGATCAGGTGAGGACATGCGCTGAAGTTAGTTGCGGAGCTTCCC
>DATFGW010000131.1:0-7035 GCA_035249045.1 Gemmatimonadaceae bacterium
CGTTGCCAGCTTGAACGTCGAGCCTGGTGGATATCGTCCCTGGATCGCCTTGTTTACCAGCGGACGTCGCTTGTCCTCGAGCAGCTCCTTGTAGTAGTCGACCGGAATTCCGCCGGTGAACTTATTCGGGTCCCAGCTCGGCGCGCTGTAGAGCGCGAGCACCTCACCGGTGCTCGGGTCGATCGCAACCGCGCCGCCCTGCAGCGAATCGGCGAAGATCGCCGCCGTGAACCGCTGCAGATCCAGATCGATGTTGGTGTAAAGCGGCGGCGCGCCTTCAGGATCGAGATCGGGCCGCGGTCCTTCGCCGCGCACCGGACGTCCGCGCGCGTCGACTTCGTCGAAGCGCACGCCTTCCTTGCCATGCAGAATCGACTCGTACTGCTTCTCCAGCCCGCCCTTCCCGATCTGCTGGCCGGGCTTGTAGTTGGCGTACTTGGGCTCGTTGAGCTCCGACTCGGAGATTTCACCAGTGTACCCGACGAAAGACGCGACGACGGGACCGTCGGGGTAGTAGCGCTTGGGCACCGACTGGATGATCAGACGCGGGAAATCGAGGCGGTGCTCCTCCAGCACCGACACGATGTCGATCGACGCGTCGGGAATGATCACCGTCGGACGCGTCGGCGCCCGACGAAAGCGTCGGATGGCGAGATTGATGTCGTTGTTGGTGAGCTGCAGGGTGGGTGCGAGCTGATTCAGTGCGGCGCGTAAGCTGTCGACGTTTGGAGCGGTGATCGAAACCGAGTACGCAGGAAGATTCTCGGCGATGACCTGGCCGTGGCGGTCGTAGATGATTCCGCGAGGTGCCGGCAGCGGAATTGGACGCAGCCGGTTCTCCTCGGACTGCATCACGTACTGCTTGTACTGAATCACCTGTGTCTTGAAGAACGCGCCGACCAGAATCAGGAATCCGGTCACTAATGCCCAGGAGCTCCATCGCGCGCGGCGAGCGACGTCGTTCGGATGAAAGCTCATGCGGGAGTCGGCTCCAGTAGCGGTCTCATGAGGAACAGTAACAGCACGCCCACGGCAGCGGTAACCGCCGCCGAAAGCGGGGACCAGAGCAATAGCTGTTGAAGCAGCTCGACGCCGTGCACGCGTTGCTCGCCGACGAAATAAAGGATGTCAAATACCCACTTGCCGAGGAAAAAGAAGAAGGCGTTGAGTACCAGGTTGTCGGCGAAAAAAACGGCCTTGAGGTAGGAGGCGCCGAATCCGACAACCGTCATCGCGATCGCTCCAGCGCCGAGCGCATCGGGGGCCAGCGAGTCCGAGATGAGTCCGAGGACGAAGCCGATCACCGCGGCTGTCGCCGGCCGCACTCTGACCGAGGCCAGCAGCAGCGCCAGAATGAGAAAGTCCATCGGCGCGCGCCACCCGAGGAGGGGGCGCAGCGTGTAGTGAAGAACGACGAAGATGAGGAAGCTGATTATTGCGCGAATCGCTCCACCCATGTTCATCGGTGGGCCTCTGGTGTCAGCGGGATGGTGTCGGTTCTGATGATGGTATCGCGGCGGACCGTATCAGGACGGGTCGTGTCGCGACGAACGGGCGTACCCGTATCAACGGGCGTCGGGCGCCGCTCTGGTGCTGGCCGTGGCGGCGGGGCGACCGCCCGTGGCGCGCGGTTCGTGGTATCGATTGGGCTCACCACCGGGGCACCAAGCGGGGGCGCGCCATTCGCTCGCGCCATGCTGTCGAGAACCGCGCGGCGCGCCGCAGCTTCGGCAAGGGCCGCCGCCTTCGCCGCCGAGTCGCCCGAGACCACGATCCGCTGCGCTGCCTGATCGACCTGGGCCGCACTCTGCCACACACCGTCGACGCCTTTGGCGAGACGCTCCCGACGCAGGATCATCACCGAGTACGCGTCGGCAGGATTGACGGCCGGTCTGAGTAGATAGGTCCGCGCCCAACCCTCACTGGTTTTGATTTCCTGGAGCACGGTGCCGATCGGGATACCGCGCGGCCACACGCCGCCCCAGCCCGAGCTCACGATCACGGCGCCTGGCTTGAGCGTGGCCCGGAACGGAACGCCCCGCAGCTCGATCAGGGTGCTGCCGATGTCACTACTGAGATGCGCCTGGGCGATGCCGAATGCGGTGCCGTCCGGTGACATCGCGCTGACGCGGAAGTCCGGGTGGGTCCAGAGCATCGCGTGGCTCATGGTCGGATCGACCTGATCCACCACTCCAACCAGACCTTCCGGCGCGATGACCGGACTCAGTCTGCTGACACCAGCGCGCGAGCCGGCACTCAGGATCACGGTGGTTTCGTCTCTGACACCACGGCCGTGGAGGGCTTCGGCGGGAATGAAGCCGTATCGTACGCGCGAGCCGAGTCCAATCAGCTTTCTCAGGCGATCGTTCTCGACTTCCAGCTCGCCGGCCTTCATGGAGTCGAGCGAAAGGCTGTCGAGGTGCGATTGTTTGGCATCCGCCTGGAGAAGCGATTGGCGGCCACGCTCCGCTCGCTCCTGCAGCATCACCAGCGGCGCGAGGAAACTGCGTCGCATTCCGGTGGCGACTGGCTCACGCATGGAATCGGGAAGTACGCGCGCCGCGAGCGCGAGGACGAAGCAGCTCGCCAGAACAATCAGATCGAACCGGGTATTGCTGCGGAGCGCGCGCTGCACGTGTTACCTCAAGTTGCTAGGACAGACCAGTATTTCGCCTCGTCATCAAGAATACGGCCCGTACCACGCACAACACAGGTCAGTGGATCTTCGTCGACGTGTATCGGAAGTCCAGTCTCCTGGGAGAGCAGGACATCCAGGCCCCGTATGAGAGCACCGCCTCCGGTCATTACGATCCCGCGGTCGACGATGTCGGCCGCAAGCTCAGGCGGGGTGATCTCCAGCGCGCGCCTCACTGCATCGACGATCTGCTGAATCGGCTCCTGCACCGCATCGCGGATCTCCGACGAGTGCACGCGCACCGTCTTGGGGATGCCTGATACAAGATCCCTGCCTTTGACGTCCATTTCCTTCTCGTCACCGACTGGAGCGGCAGATCCGATCTGGATCTTCACCTGCTCCGCGGTCGATTCACCGACGAGAAGGTTGTAGTTCTTGCGCATGAACTGCACGATCGCCATGTCGAGCTCGTCGCCACCGGTGCGGATCGAGGTGTCGCTCACGATTCCCGACAGCGCAATGACAGCGATCTCGGTAGTGCCGCCGCCGATGTCGATCACCATGTTGCCGGTCGGGGTTTCCACGGGAAGCCCGACGCCGATCGCGGCGGCCATCGGCTCCGCTACCATGAAGACTTCCTTGGCGCCGGCGCCGAGCGCCGAATCGCGGACCGCGCGCTTCTCCACCTCGGTGATACCGGACGGAACGCAGACGATCACGCGCGGCTTGACCTTGAAGACGTGGTTCTCGATGATCAGCGCCAGGAAGTAGCGCAGCATCTTCTCGGTGACGTCGAAGTCGGCGATGACGCCGTCCTTCATCGGACGCACGGCGATGACACCTTCCGGTGTTCTGCCGAGCATGCGCTTCGCCTCGAGACCGACGCCCTTGATCTTCTTGGTTTCGCGATCGAGCGCGACGACGGAGGGCTCGTTCAGTACGATCCCTTCGCCCTTCACGTAGATCAATGTATTTGCGGTGCCGAGATCGACGGCTATCGCGTTCGCCGGGAAGAGTGCGCCCGGTTTAAAGAATGGCCAGCGCATTAGTTCAAATATGAATCGGGTGGGGTATACGGCAAGGCAAATGCCTCAGCGACAGCGGGATATGTCACTTTACCGTCTACGATGTTGAGACCTTTTCTCAGCGCGAGATTGTCCTTGAGCGCCTGCTTCCATCCCTTGTTCGCGAGCTGCATCGCGTAAGGGAAAGTCGCGTTGGTGAGCGCGAGCGTTGATGTGCGCGGAACTCCGCCAGGCATGTTTGCGACTCCGTAGTGGATGATTCCATCCACGACGTAGGTTGGATTCTCGTGGGTCGTTGCGTGGATCGTCTCAACGCAACCGCCCTGGTCGATTGCGACGTCGACGATGACCGACCCCGGCTGCATCGTCTTCAGGTCTTCACGTCGAACCAGTCTCGGCGCGACCGCTCCCGGAATGAGGACGGCACCGACGACGAGATCCGCAGTGGAGATCTGCTCCAGGATGTTATGACGATTGGAATAGATGAGTGTGACGTTGGCCGGCATCACGTCCGACAGGTACCTTAGCCGCTCGAGGCTCAGATCCAGCACCGTCACCTTCGCGCCGAGGCCGGCGGCCATCTTGGCGGCGTTGATCCCGACAATGCCGCCGCCAAGGATCACCACCTTTCCCGGCGGCACGCCCGGCACGCCGCCGAGCAGTACGCCGCGACCGCCGTAAATCTTCTCGAGGTACTTCGCACCTTCCTGCACCGCCATCCGCCCGGCGACCTCGGACATCGGCGTCAGCAACGGCAATTCGCGCGAGGGCAGCTCGACGGTCTCATAAGCGATACACGTCGCGCCGCTCTTGACGTGCGCCAGGGTCAGCTCCTTGTCGGCGGCGAAATGGAAGTAGGTAAAGATCACCTGGCCCTTTCGCATCCGCGGCCACTCGGGTTTGATCGGCTCCTTGACCTTCATGATCATGTCTGCTTCGCGCCAGACAGTGTCCGCATCAGCGCCTACTTTCGCGCCGACCGCGGTGTACGCGGAGTCGGGAAAGCCGCTTCCATCGCCCGCACCTTTCTCGATCATCACGCTGTGGCCGGCACCGACGAGCGCTTCGGCTCCGGCGGGCACGAGCGCGACACGGTTCTCGTTGGTTTTGATCTCCTTCGGAACGCCGATCTTCATGGAATTCTCAAAAGCTCATTTTTGAAAGTTGATTTACGACCGCGACGGCGATCGTCACCTCACGCCGCGGCGCGCGGGCCGAGGCTTACAAGCGTCTGGACAGATGGTGAAAAGTAAGTCCTGCAGAGTGCAGCAACGGTCCCGGCATCGATCGCGTCGATCAGCGCCAGCACTTCGTCGAGCGTTCTGTAAGGCTCCGAGTACAGCTCGACCCCAGCCGCCCGATACATTCTCGATGTCGGGCTTTCCAGCGACAGTGTAATCTGACCTTTCAGCTGGCTTTTTCCAGCGGCGAGGTCGTCTTCGCTCAATCCGTGCGACGCAAGTTTCTCAAGCTCTTCGTTGATCGCGTCCACCGCAGCGCGCGCCGAATCGGGTGTCGTTCCTACATAGACGCCATGCATCCCGGCGTCCTCGTGAAACGACTGGAAGGAGTAGACGGCGTAGGCCAGCCCGAGCTCCTCTCTGATACGTTGAAACAGACGGGAGCTCATGCCGCCGCCGAGCAGCATGCCGATCATGCTCATCGCGTAGCGCCTCGGGTCGCCGTGCGCGAACACGGGGCTTCCGATGACGATGTGGGTCTGGGCGGTGTCGCGCTCGAAGTGCACGGCGCGCGGACTCTGCACGATTGGAGCCGGAGACGTCAGCGGCGGCAACCCTCCGCCGGGCACGTCGGCCCAGCCGGCGGTCTCAAGCGTTTGGATCAGGGAGTCGTGTTCGACGTTTCCCGCCGCCGCCACAATGATCTGCTCCGGATGGTAGGCTCGACCATGCAGCGCGTGCAGATCGGAGTCCTGAAGCGCGCCAACTGTCTCGCGGGTGCCGAGAATCGAGTAGCCGTAGGGATGGGCGCCCCAGAGCTGGGCATTGTGCAGCTCGAACACGAGATCGTCCGGCGTGTCGTCGACGGTGCTGATTTCCTCGAGGACGACCTTGCGCTCCAGCGCGAGATCCGAAGCACGGAGGGTCGGCCGAAAAACGAGATCGGCGAGAACGTCGGCGGCCTGCGGAAGATGCTCGTCCAGCACCTTCGCCTGGTAGGCCGTGTGCTCGCGAGCGGTGTACGCGTCGAGCGAGCCGCCGAGAGTCTCGAGGGCCAGCGCGAGATCCTTGGCACTCCGATTAGGCGTGCCCTTGAAGACCATGTGCTCGAGCATGTGAGAAACGCCCATCTTGTCGGCGCTCTCGTGGAGGGATGCCGCACGAACCCATGCCCCCAAAGCGACCGACCGTACTCCCGGCATGTATTCCGAGAGTACGGTCAGCCCGTTGGGAAGAACGGTACGGCGCAGGTCAGACGCTGCGGCCGACGGTGCGAGGGTCACTCGCGCGAACGTCCTCCGCCGCCACCGTTTCTGCCGCGACCGCCGCGGCCGCGACGCGGTCTGTCACCGCGATCGCCGCGCTCCGAGCGCTCTCCCTGCTCTTCCCCTTCACCGCCGTTGCCGCTTGTCTCTGCGCCGACAGCTGCAAGCGCTGGAGCCTCACCACTTCCCTCCTCCCGCCTCCCGCTTCCCGCTTCTCCCTCGGGCTTCGGTGTGAGGGCTTTCATCGACAACCTCAGTCTGCCCCGCTCGTCGCGATCGAGAAGCTTCACTCTAACGCGGTCGCCCTTCTTGACCACGTCCTCGGTCTTCTCGGTGCGGCCATGCTTGAGCTCGGAGATGTGGACGAGGCCTTCGGTGCCGGGCATGATCTCGACAAAGGCGCCGAACGCCGTCGTGCTCTTCACCGTTCCCTCGTAGGTCTCGCCGATTACCGGCTCGGCGGTGAGAGCCTGGATCATCTGGCGCGCTCTCTCCATCGCCTCCCCGCCAACCGCCGCGATCGTGACAAGTCCCGTATCGTCTACGGTAATCTCGGCGCCGGTCTCTTCCTGGATGCCGCGGATGGTCTTGCCCTTCGGCCCGATGAGATCGCCGATCTTCTCGGGATTGATGTTCATCGTCACGATGCGCGGCGCATACTGCGACAGATCCGCACGCGGCTCGGACAGAGCCTTCGACATTTCGCCGAGGATGTGCAGTCGGCCTTCGCGCGCCTGGGCAAGCGCCTCTTTGACGATCTGGAAGCTCAGTCCCTCGATCTTGATGTCCATCTGGATCGAGGTGATGCCGTGCTCGGTACCGGCGACCTTGAAGTCCATGTCGCCCAGGTGATCCTCGGTGCCGAGGATGTCGGTGAGGATCGCGTACTTGGAGCCTTCCTTGATCAGACCCATCGCCACACCGGCAAC
>DATFGW010000132.1:0-16991 GCA_035249045.1 Gemmatimonadaceae bacterium
AATCTGATGTAATCGAACTGGATCTCGCCGAAGCCCATCTTGATGGCATCCTCAGCGACGCGGAAGTTGTACTCCCAGATCGCATTGGCGTACGGATTCACCCAGGTCTGGCCTTTCTTGTCGTGCCAGGCCGTACCATCCGCTTTCCGGATGGTGTGATCCGGATTGTTGCGCGCCGTCACCGAGTCCTTGAATACCACGATGCGGGCGACGGGGAGAATGCCGTGAGCGCGAATCGTATCGACGAGCGCGCCGAGGTGGGACGCCTTGACCTGGGTCCCGGCGTTCTTCCGCACCATCGGATCATCCGAGACGTAATTCAGCCCAAATTCGTCCTTCACATCGATGATCAGCGCGTTGATCTCGGTCGAGTCTGCGATGCCGATGAGATGCTTCATCCGCCGCGGATTGGCGCCGAAGCGATACACGTACAGCCCGCGCGCAGGCAGCGTTCCCTTGATCAGTGAGTCGAGCACTGGCGGGGTCGGATGATTTCCGACCACCACCGGCGGTCTCACCGCTGGGGAGTCGCTGATTGCGTTAGTCGGTCTCTGCCCAGCGTCGCGCGCCAAGGGTGCCGACCCCGACGCCGTCGCGCTCGACGATGCCGCGACGGCGCTTGGGGAGGTAGCGTTGGTCGGGACACTACCGGCGCTAGTCGATGCGGCGCTGGCGGTGCTCGAGGAGCTCGGCAGTCCGACGGGCGCCGGCGCAATCTGCATGTCGGCCGACGCGCTCTTGGCGGAAGCCTCGTGGGTGCCGGTGCAGGCGAGTGTAAGCGCGGTTGCCACCGCGCCGAGGGCAAAGGTGATTCGCTGGTGCAGCATTGTCTGGTGTTGGGATGTCGGCGGAGTTTGCAATCTAACTAATGCGCTTGGGCGCTCCGATAAGGACGCGCAAACGCCCGGGATAGTACTACCATTAGGAGAAATCGATCCGGCGGCCGGGCAGATGGTCGAACTGGATATATTTGGCAACTGATGCGTTACACGTTTCTCGCCATTGCCGCCCTTGCCGGCGGTTGTGCTTTGCCCCCGCCCCCACCGCCGCTGGCGGAATTTCTAGTCACGGCCGGCGACCAGACTTACTGGGTGCGCAGCGACAATTCGGGGCTCAGAATTCGCGGGTCACCGCTCATCCTGGCCCGGACCGGCGGCCGCTATTACGAGATTTTCGTTTCGGAGATCGATCGTTCATTTCCACGGGCGCTGCTGAGCGGCGAGCGCGTCTTCCGGCGCGAGCTGGCGACCGGTGATTCGGCGGTCATCTACGATGATACCACCATAGTAAGGATGGCCGAGCAGTATCACCGCCAGCATCCATCGGCGCCGCTCCTGGGGCCCGACGACGATCCTGAAGATGACGTCGATGTGACTGCCGTCGGCGAAACCGACATCCTGAACGTGCTGGGTCCATACGTGGCGCTCGAGCATCGGCTGTCGATCGACCACGGCGATGAGGACGATCAGGACGACACCACCCGAACGGTCATCGATCTGCGGAACGGCAAACCGGTCGCGCTCGACCACATGCTGCGCGACTCGACGGTGCGGGAGGCGGCGGGGGAGGGCGGGTTCATGAACCGCCGCTGGAAGCACGACGGCTACGATGTCATCTCGCACTACGACTCCGCGCAGAAGGCGAACGCGCTGTCGCTTCGCGATCGCCGGGGCCGCGAATGGAGACTGGGCTACGTCGCGTCGAGCTTCGTCCAGATTTTCTGGCTCGACCAGCCTCGGGTCGACGCGGCGACGCGGCATGCGCTCGCGCGCGCGTTCAACGATGCGACTGCCTACGGCGAGACAATTCAGCAGGTGTCGAGGCGACTTCCGCACCATTCGACCAGAAAGAACACGGCGGGGCGACAGACTTGAGTCAGCCGAAATCGCCGGACGGAAAATCGGCCGCCAGGCGCGGCGCGGCGGATGAAGGCGCGCGCACCGTGGGTGAGACCCAGCACGAGACTGCGCAGCTGATGATGCCCCAGCACGCCAACGTGCTCGGCCACGTATTCGGCGGCGTAGTGCTGGCGATGATGGATACCACTGCCGCGGTGTCGGCGATCAGGCACGCGCGGCTCGCGTGCGTGACGGTGTCCGTCGATCGCGTCGATTTCCGCGAGCCAATTCACGTCGGCGACCTCGTGATCATGAAGTCGAGCGTGAATTTCGTCGGCCGCACGTCGATGGAGGTCGGGGTGCGCGTCGAGACCGAGAATCTTCTGACCGGGGTGCGCCGCCACACCAACTCGTGCTACCTCACTTTCGTCGCGGTCGATCGTAACGGGCGCCCGGTGCCGGTGCCGCGCCTAAAGCCGGAGACGGCCGAGGAGGTGAGGAGGTACCGGGCGGCGAAGGATAGGCGAGAGATCAGGTTGAAGGAAAGGATCAACGAAGAGGGAGCCAGGGGGTGAGTTGCGGCGGCGTTCGGATCGCGGCGCTTCAACTGGCACCCCTAGTCCAAAAGTCGGCAGGTTGGAGACGTGGACAGTTCGGAGTGCTTCAGTCTGTCGTGCTTTTCATCTATAGGAAACGCTAGGCTGTCAGGCGCCAGTATGACAGCTAAGAGACTCCAAGCTTTCTCCAGTCTCCAGACTGCCGGCTTTGAGACTAGGGGTGCCAGCCGAAGCGCCTTGCTCCACGACTCCGCAGCACCTACTGTAAGACACATGGAAAAATCCTTCACCGTCGACGAAGCAAATCGTACTCTGCCGCTGGTGAGGCGGATCGTCGAGGACCTCGTGCGCGATCATCGGGCGTGGGAGGAGAAGGTGCGGCAATTCGAGGTCGCCACCGCCGGATCGAGTCCGGAGCACCCCGACGTGATCGCGGAGCTGCTGCAGATCGAGGCACAGCGGCTGGCGCGCGACATCGAGAGCTACATCGCCGAGCTCAACGACCTCGGCGTCATCTGCAAAGGGATGGATACCGGTCTCGTCGATTTCCGCGGCCAGCTCGACGGTCGCGATGTTTTTTATTGCTGGAAACTCGGCGAATCGAGTGTGCAGTACTGGCACGAGGTCGATGCAGGATTCGCGGGGCGGCAGCGGCTGCATCCGCTTGTGCTCACTTCTCACTAACCATGGCAAGACAGATCCGACCATTCCGCGGGCCCGACGGCGTCAACTGGGGGGTCGAGGTGCAGGTACCCGGGGCGAGCAATGCGATGATCGTGTTTCATCATCCAGGCGGCAAGACGGCGCGGCTCGATCGGTACGCATGGGACATCTGGAACGGGCCCGAGTCGCGCAGCGTGACCTCGCGAGTCTCGGCGGACAAGATCATGCAGTCGCTCACCGACGAAAAGCTCGCGCGGTTATTTAGACGGTCCATGCCCGTGTCCAACGAGCTTTCTCGCGTCAACCGCGCGTCTTAGAGTCGTTTGTTCGGGATCTCGGCGCGCGGTGCGGCGCCGAGGATTCCTCTTCGGCGGCAGTACTTCGCTCGGGCGGAGCCGCTAACTACGCTCCCTCGCTCCGCTCGCTCGCGCGTCTCCTTGTCGCGAAGTAGGTGCCGCCTCAGAGGACCCTCGACGCCTTACCGCCAGCTAGCGTCTCCCCAGTTTATGCGCGGTGTGGCTCGACAGCCGACATCGCGCGCGACACGCGCTTCGCCAAAATGACGACGCGCGGAACTAGTCTGCGGTAGTAAAGGGCACGTCCAGCTCTAGACCGTCGCGGGCGATGAGGGTGGCGGGGAAAACTTCGCGGGCCTCGCGTTCCAGCTCGGAGGTGTCGCGGGAGTAGCGCGCGGAGACGTGCGTCAGAATCAGGCGCTTCACTCCTGCTTTGGCGGCGACTTCGGCGGCTTCACGGGCGGTGGAGTGGCCGGTTTCCAGGGCGCGCGGTGCTTCTTCGGACGCGAACGTTGCTTCGTGCACCAGCACGTCGGCGCCCGTCGCCGCGGCAACCGTTGCTTCCGACGGGCGCGAATCACCGGTGAGCACAATGCGCCGTCCCGGGCGCGCGCCGCCAACCAGCTCCGAGGGCTCGACGGTTCTGCCGTCGGGCAGGCGCACAGTCTCGCCCTTGTGAATCTTCCCCCATAGCGGGCCCTCCGGTATTCCCATTTCGCGCGCCTTCTCGGGATTGAATCTGCCGAGCCGCGTCTCTTCGGCGATCTGGTAGCCGACGGCGCTCCGATCGCCGTGCTCGACGGCGAACGGGATCACCGAGTAACCGCCGCGCTTGAGTGGAGTGTCGGGGGCGAGCTCGACGACCTTGATCTCGAAGTGCTGCTTCTCGCTGCCGAGTGTAATCGCGCGCCAGAGCAATTTCTCCGACCCAACCGGCCCATACAGATTCATCGGCTCAGTCCTGCCCTGAAGTGCTAACGTGCGCAACAATCCGGTGACGCCGAGCATGTGGTCGGCGTGCATGTGGGTGAAAAAAATGTCGGAGAGCGCGAAGGTGATTCCGTAGCGCATCATCTGGCGCTGGGTTCCTTCACCGCAATCGAACATCAGCGTTTCGCCCTCTCGGATGACGGCGATCGACGAGACGTTGCGCTCGACGGTCGGGCGCGACGCGGAAGTGCCGAGGAAGCGGAGGGTGAGCGACATGCGGGCGAAATATATGTTGGGCCAGAAGGCCGAGGGGAACGCACCTTGCCTCTCTCGGGAGCAATCACACATCGAGAAATGAGAGGGGCAATGCCGACACGCACAGCACGAAAATCATCCGCGAGATCAGCGACGAAGGGCGGCAGCACGAGTGCGCGCTCGCGCAGCAACGGCAGTCATCACGTAACGCGCTCGCGCTCCGGAAACGGGGCGCACTCCGGCAATGTTCGCGAGAAGGAGCTCGAGAGGGTGCGCGCGCATCCGAAGCCGCCGATGCCGAAGCAGCACCAGGAGTATCCGGGGATCGAGGCCAAGGTTCACCCTCGGCCGCAGTACGCCGCGCCGCTCTACAAGGGCGCCGACAAGCTGAAGGGAAAGACGGCGCTCATCACCGGCGGAGATTCGGGAATCGGTCGCGCGGTCGCCGTGTTGTTCGCGCGCGAGGGCGCCGACGTCGGGATCATGTTTCTTCCCGAGGAAGAGCGTGACGCCGAGGAGACGCGCGCCGCCATCGAAGCGGAGGGCCGTCGCGCGCTGCTGATGCCCGGCGATGTCACCGATCCCGATTACTGCGAGGGCTGTGTCGAGCGCGTCGTCAACGAATTCGGAAAGATCGACATTCTCGTCAACAACGCGGCGTTCCAGAAAAATCAGGAATCGATCGAGGATATCGACAACGCGCAGCTGGAGCGCACCTTCCGCACGAATTTCTTCGGCTACTTCTACATGGCGAAGGCGGCGGTGGCGCGGATGAAGAAGGGCTCCTGCATCATCAACACCGGCTCGATCACCGGGCTCGAGGGCGAAAAGACTCTTCTCGACTACTCGGCGACTAAGGGCGCGATTCACGCATTCACCAAGGCACTGGCGCAGAATCTCGTCGAGAAAGGAATCCGCGTGAACGCCGTCGCGCCGGGCCCGGTGTGGACGCCGCTCAACGTGCAGTCCAGCGATCCCGAGCACGTCAAGAAATTCGGACAGGACTCGGCGATGGGGAGACCCGGTCAGCCCGAGGAGCTCGCGCCGGCGTACGTTTTTTTGGCGTCGAACATCGACTCGAGCTACATCTCCGGTGAAGTACTGCCGGTGCTCGGTGGGGACACCATCGCTGGGTGATTTTTGTTCGGGATCTCGGCGCTTCGGCTGGCCATACGAGTCCAAAAGTCGGCAGTCTGGAGACTGGACAGCTTGGCGTCTCTCAGCTGTTATACTGGCGCCTGGTAGCCTCGCGTTTCCTCTAGATGCGAAGCACGACAGACTGAAATACTCCGAACTGTCCACGTCTCCTACCTGCCGACTTTTTGACTAGGGGTGCCGACGTCGAACCGTGTTACCAGAATCCGCCTCGCTCGTCCTAGTCACGTTGCCGGGGAGTGTATCGTGAACCCAGGCAAAGAGTTACGGAGTCGGTATTGAAGTTTGGTATTGACTTTGGGGTCGGATCCGCTAGGTTCAGATAAGAGCGGCCCCGCCCAAACTCGCGGGGCTTTTGCTTTGATCCGGTGCGACGGATCGGCCCGACTAGTTCGAGGACAGTCCGTCGCGTTCGTCGCGGGGCTGTAGCTCAGCTGGGAGAGCGCTGCAATCGCACTGCAGAGGTCAGGGGTTCGATCCCCCTCAGCTCCACTGCGTTTTTGAAATTTTGAAAGATGCCCGCCGCCGCTCGGTAGGACGTAGAGTTCCAATGACGGCGCGCGTGGCACGTATCGGCGGGTGACCGCCAAATAAATTCGCCGCAGACTCCGAGGAGCCTGCGGCGTTTGTGTTTTTTAGACCCGCGGGCCTTGGATTATGCCGCGAGCTGGCTACTTCACCTCGAAGTCTTTGCTGCCGGCGGACGTGCCGTTGAGCATCACTTCGACTTTGTATTTTCCCTTCGGCCAGGCGGATGCTTTCGTGACGTGGAACTCCGTCACGTTCTCGCCGCCGGTTGGTGAAATCGTCTGGCTGTCGGACTTGATGGTCTGCTTGTCGTTGTAGGTCCACTTGGCGTCGATCTTCGCATTCTTCGCCGCGCCGTCCGTGATGACCGCGACGTACATGGTGTCGCGAACGCCGAAGGAATCAGTCTGATCGCTGACTTTCTTGTCCGAGCCAATCGATTTGCCGACCTGAATGTCGCTGACGCGGATCGGTGCGGTGTCGACTGCGACGCTTGCCGTCGTGGTTCCAAGAGACGTCGTATCGACGACGGCATTGTCGTTCTTCTTGTTGCACGCTGCGGTCGCTGCCATGACGAGCAACGCGGCCGCGAACGCGCTCAGGCGCGCCACTGGTTTTTGCATGACTGGATTTCCTCGCTAAGCGGCAGGAATGGTGAGCTGCAGACCCGGGTGGATCAGATCGGGATTTGGGATCTTGTCCGCGTTGGCGGCGTGAATCTTCTTCCACTTGCTGGCGTCGCCGTAGAAGTGCTTGGCGATCTTGCTCAGGCTGTCTCCGCTTTTCACGACGTAAGTCTGGCCGCCGGCGGGCGCGGTGGAGGAGCTGCCGCTACTCACATCGGAGAAATCGGCATTGCCCGCCGTGTTGCTCGAGCTCTTTGCGCTCCCCGAGCTGTTCGTGCTGGCTGAGCCACCGACGTCGGAGAAATCGGCGCCCGGATTGTCGCTGTTCATCGTCATCGCTGCACCTCTCTAAGGAAGGCGATCTTACCGTCAGCAGCGAATTTGGCAGGAAGTGTACCCTGACTGGTCAAGCACTCAGCCACGAATAAGAAACGCCGCACCTTGCGGCGCGGCGTGGAGCGGCAGCCCGCGCAAAGGCGGGCGAATCAAGCGACTAGCGCTGCGGGTGCGCTGACATCGTCATTCGACGCCGCCCCGTCATCAGCAGCAGGGCCACGCCGAGCGCGAGAGAAGCAGTGCCGAGCGCAATCTCGGTTGCCCGGCTGTTCATCGGCCGCACACCGATGAGACTGAGGATTCCGACGAGGATCGCGGCGAGCCCGACGCTCGCCGCCGCTAACCGATTCATGACCAACCTCCGTTCAGATTACACCCACCAGGGATCGAAGCAATCGTAGTTGTGTTGGCGACAGATCTTGCCGTCCCGGAACTCGAGCCAGACCGAAAAGTGCGCCCGCATCTCGGAATCAGCGGGCAGTGTATCGACGGGAACCGCGAGATAGCCGTGCCAGAAGACTTCCAGAGCGACGATGTCGCCTTCGCAAACTGAATTGAGGATGTCGAACTTCTGCGCGCGCATCACGCGCTTGCCTTTCTTCGCCGCCTCGAGAATGGCTTTGAGGTCGCGGTGCACTCCGATCGGCGACAGCCGATTGGGAAATTCTTCCTGGACAACGTCGCTCGCAAAGAATTCGGCGAGCGCACCACCCTCGGCGCCGTTCTCGAGTGCCTCGAGGTAGCGGCGTGCGGTGGTGAGATTGTCCGTTGCTGTCAAAGTTGTCCCCATGGAACCTCCATTCTCTTGCAGCAGGCGAATGACTGGCGGAGGCGGCGAGACGTCACAGACGTATCTTTAACAGCTCAACAGTAAGATGTTATCCGTTTGGTGACGCAGCTAACCAAAATCTTCTGCGCTCGACTTGTTCGGGGGATGCACCCGGAAGCTCATCAATTCGCACACGCGTGCGATTGTAGACGGTTACGAGAACCTTGATAAGCGCGGGCCTGCCCTTTCGAACGATCGAAACGGGAACGGAGTCGCCGAGCTTGACGGTCCGAACCGCTCGGCGAAAATCCGGGAATGAATCGATCGGTGCATTGTTGAAGGTCACCACCTCGTCTCCGGTGTGGAGTCCGGCGCGCGCCCAGACGCTAGCCGGATTCTGAATCACCACGCGCGAGCGACCACCACTTCTTGGCGGGTAAATCCAGAGGCGCAGATCGGGAAACGGTATGCCGGCGGTGTCCGCCGCAGGAACGGTGTCGACGATGGCGCGCAGACCGACGGACGCCAGATAGCGATTCGCATCTATGGGCCGCGCGCTTCGCACGTGATCTTCGAAGAATCGATGCATGTTGCAGCCGCAGACCTCCGCGGTGGTACGCTCGACGTCCTCCGATGTGAAGCCACGCTTCAGCGCGAACCGTGAGTACAACGTGCGCATCAAATCGTCGAGACCGCGGCGACCGCGAGTGGAGTCGCGCAGTGCGAGGTCGAGCGCAGTCGCAATCACCCGACCCTGGGAGTAGTAGTCAGGCGCGAGGTCGCCGTTGATACCGGTCGTATCGACGGCTCGCGCACTGGCGAGCTCGGGTGAAATCACCGCGTTTCCGGGATTGCTGTAGTACGCCTCGAGCTGGCGCGCGAGCCAATCGGCGCGAGCTCGTCCATCCTCGGGGAACCCTGCGCGGCGTGTCAGAACATCGGCGTAGTATGTCGTCACGCCCTCGCTGAACCAGAGTCCAGTGGCGTGCTCTGGTGGCCGCTCGCTGACGTAGCCGCGCCCTTCCGGGTAGAGGCGAACCAGATTCCAGGCATGAAAGAATTCGTGCGCGAGCTCGGCCAGGTATGCGCGCGGGTCGCGGGCGAGATCGGCGCTCGGCATGCCGAGGGTGACGGAGTTCGCGTGCTCGAGCGCGCCGTACGCGCCATCCTGAATCAGGAACGTGTAGTGCGCGAATGGCGGCTTGCCGCCGAAAACGCTCGCGGTTTCCGTCGCGACTTTTCTGATCGCATCGATGAACTGCGTGGTGTCGAACGGAGTCGCGTGCGGGAGCGGCAAGTAGGCGACACTGACGGGAACGCCGGCGATCCTAAACCCCCACCAGCGGATGCTGTCGCCGTACATGATCGGACTGTCGAGGAGCCTCGCAGCGTCGGTCTCGAATTCCTGGGATGCGTTGCCACCTGACGTCATCAGGATCGATTGCCCGCCGGGAACGGCGAACGCGATGCGTTGTGACGGAAGTGAAAGCGTCAGCCGAACGGGTGCGTTTGGGAAGTCCGGCAAATACAAGAAGGTGTCCAGCGAATTGATCGTTCCGCCGTCTGCTCGCAACGCGGTGTGCCACACTGGCCGATTTGTTTCGCTCTCTCGCGGCAGTTGAATCCGGTAATAGATGTTGGCGTAGCCGGCGTGGCTGATGATTCGCCAGACGTTCTCCTTGTCGGACGCCAGTACGACGCGACGGTCCATGCCGTCCGCGCGCAAGTCGCGGATGTAGCGCCAGTAGCGATCGTTGTACTCGGGGTGCACCGCCATCGCGATCCGGAACGAGCGGGGTGCGCGCTCTACCTGCATCCAGACGTTAATGCTCGTCGGATCAGTCGGACTGATGGTCAGGGTGTACCTGATGTGCGGCTGTGGCTTGTTTGCCGAGAGGCTCAGGGCGGCGAGGATGATGCGGAGGAGGGGCATGCGCTAATGATGCCGGCTACGGCGAAGAGGTTGGAAGCCACGAGAATTCGGATTCTGGGAACTCGATGCTGCCTGGCCACTGTAGTCCTGAAGTCGGCAGCGTGGAGACGTGGACAGTCGCGAGCGTTTCAGTCTGTCGTGCTTTGCATCTATAGGAAAGGCGAGGCCTGTCAGTTCGCCAGTATGACAGCTAGTAGACTGCCAGCTTTCCAGTCTCCAGACTGCCGGCTTTAGGACTAGGGGTGCTGCCGCAGCGCCGCACTCCAGAACGAGGAGCTTCTACTGTAGAATATCCGCGACATCGATGCGTAGAGCGCGCATCGCGTCGGCGTTGAACCGATTGGCCTCGCGCTCGGAGGGGCCGAGGAAGTCGCCGACGGCGGTGCCGCTGAGGCGGTTCAGGAAGCGAATGATGCCGCTCTCCTGCACGACCAGAGTGCCGCGGCGATTGAGAATCGTTTGAGAGCCGGGGTTGTCGCGGACGGAGATCCGCACCGGGATGCCCGGTCCCTGGAACGGTCGGCGGAGCGGCGACTTCAACAGGTATCCGACCGTCGGCGGGAGGTGCCACTCGGGCTCCTTTGCGAAGCGCATCTGCCAGCCACGCTCGTGCGGGGTGTTGATGATGTCGAAGTCGCCGACCATGTCGCTCCAGCCGACGGTGAAGATCAGAATCTTCATCGACAGATCGACGTGAATCGTCAGCGACTCCGGCATCGGGCGCACCGGCCCCTCGAGCGGCGCGAAGTGGCCGTCCTTGCTCCTGATGCGAAAGTGCATGTAGTAGTTGGACGCCCGGGCGTCGAACCATTGCGCGCCGGTCTTGTCGGTGAGCGAAATCCGATACTTGCCCTTGCTGATATACTTGTCGATGTACGCCGCATAGTGCGGCATCGTCGCTTTCAGAATGTCGGGTGTGAGCTTGATCGCGAGATCGTAAGTCGTCGCGCCTTCGGCATCCGGCGTCACGCGCAGCGTATCGATCGTGAAGAGTCTGCCGAGTGCGGCGGCCGTGCGCGGGAATGCAGCCGTGTAATTGGCGCGGATCTGGGCGCTCGTTTTTCCTTCCCCGCCGCGCAATGACGCCGCGAGAACATCGGTGATGTTGCTCGCGGCAATGCGGCCGATCGCGACCTCGACGTTGGTGAACCACTCGAACTCGTTGTCGGTGAGCTTGCGCAGCCGGATGATCTCGCGCGATTCGGTGAGGGCGTCGGGGGCGGTTGTCGACAGCTTCGCGTTCACGATGTAACGATCGACCGAAAAGATTCCCTCGTCGCCGAACAGGCGGGCGCTGTCGGGACCGATCGCCAGCCAGATGCTGCTGTCGTTGTAGACGCCGGATGGTGTCAGCGCGTAGTGGCCGAACTGGGCGCGGGCGCGGAGGACGCGCTCCGGGCGCTGGATGTTGGTGAATCGGGAGCCAACGGCGTAGAAGAATTCGTCGGCGTTCTGCCGCGCGTTGAGAATTCCGGGCCCGAAAGCCGGTCCCGCTTCGCGGCAGGCGAACATCGCGACGGCGGCAACGGCGCCGGCGAGCGTCAGAAATCGAACCGAGGTTGGTAATCTCACTCGCGAAAGTTCAACGGCTGACTCAGGTGTGGGAAGGGCGAATAACCCGAACATGACCGCCGATCGACGCCGTTCGGCCAGGTGAAAGAGGCCGTTCGCCCGACCCGTGCGGTAAACGAAAAAGCTGGGGCTGGCGCCTTTTGTGTAAACGATTACATATTCCCCACGTTCCGGCGTAGATCGACCCACAGCTCAGCCGGTTGCCACACCCGTCCTGGCTCCGGCGCTGACTCGACGCTCCACTCGCGAGGAGTATGGTCACGATCAAGGATGTCGCCCGCGAAGCCAAGGTTTCGGTCGCCACCGTCTCCAGAGTCCTGAACGGCAGCGGACCCGTGAGTGATGAGACCATGCGGCGCATCCGCGAGGTCGCCGGCCGACTGCGCTACGTCCCGCACAGCGGCGCGCGCAGTCTCATCACCAGCAGGACCGACACCCTCGGCGTTCTCCTGCCCGATCTGTACGGCGAGTTTTTCTCCGAGATCATCCGTGGGATGGACGACACCGCGCAGAAGAACGGATTCCATCTGCTGATTTCGCGCGCGTACGCCGACCGGCATGGGATCGAGACCGCGATTCGCGCCATGCGAGGGCGTGTCGACGGCGTCGTCGCGATGTCGCCGGATCTCGACGCCGAGTCGCTGCTCAACCTGCCGAGCACGATACCGGTGGTGCTGCTGTGCAGCGTGCCGAGGGGAGATGGGATCGATTCGCTGACGATCCAGAATTGCCGTGGTGCGCGCGAGATGGTTTCGCATCTGATCTCGCTCGGCCATCGGCGCATCGCGATCATCAAGGGCTCGGCGCGCAACTATGACGCGGCGGAGCGGCTGCGCGGGTATCGAATCGCATTGCGCGACGCCGGTATCTCGCGCGATCCATCGCTGGAGCGAGACGGCAATTTTACCGAAGCGGCAGGCTACACGGCGGCGCAGGAGCTGCTCGCGCTCAGGGATCGGCCGACGGCGATTTTTGCGGCGAACGACTCGATGGCGATCGGAGCGCTGAGCGCTCTGCGCGAGTCAGGGGTGAGCGTGCCCGACGAGGTTGCGGTGGCGGGATTCGACGACATCCCGCTCGCGCGCTACATGGATCCGCCGTTGTCGTCGGTGCACGTGCCGATCTGCGAGCTCGGCGCGCGCGCCGTGGATTTATTGCTCCACGGCATCGAGCACAAGAACGACCATCCGCGGCGTCGGGAGCGGGTGTCGACGAAGCTCGTCATCCGCCGATCGACCGGCGCGGAGTCGGATGCGTCGGCGGGGCGACCACCGCCAGCAACCACAAAAAGAGGAATGCAGTCAGTCGGATAGAAGCAACTGAATCTGAAACACGAAAACAACAACCGGAGATGTAAATGAAACACCGACCCATGTATGGTTTGGCGCTCGTTCGTTCAGCGCTCGCCGTGCTCTTCGTTCTGACCGGAATGGTCGGCACGCTTGGCGCGCAGACGACGACGGGCACCATCAGAGGGACCGTAACGGCTGCAAACGGCCAACCAATTCCAAGCGCGCAGATCGTGGCGCGAAATGTTGCCACGGGTGCAACGCGCAATGCGCTCTCCAACGATGCGGGCGCGTACACTCTCGTTGGACTGACACCGGGAACCTACGAAGTAAACGTTCGCCGAATCGGTAATACACCACAGACGCGCACCATCGTGGTGCAGATCGGTGCGACGCAAGTGCAGGATTTCGCGCTCGGAGCGCAGGCGACCGTACTCGAGACCCAGGTCGTTACCGCGTCCACTGGCGTGGAGACCCATACATCCGAAGTCGCGACGAACGTTACTCAAGCCCAAATCAACAACCTGCCGACGCCGAGCAGGAACTTCCTCGATCTCGCGCAGCTGGCGCCGGGCGTACAGGTGACCGAAGATCGCGTCAATGGCCAGTTCCGTACTGTAACTGCCGGCGGCCAGCCGCCTTCTGCAGTCAACCTTTTCATCGACGGAACGAGCTTCAAGAACGAGCTGACCCAGGGCGGTATCTCCGGTCAGGACGCGAGCCGCGGAAATCCATTCCCGCGCAATGCGGTGCAGGAGTACCGCGTCATATCGCAGAACTTCAAGGCGGAGTACCAGAACGCCGCCAGCGCAGTTATCACAGCGCAAACGAAATCAGGTGGCAACACCTGGAGCGGCCAGGCCCTCTACGCATTCCAGAACAAGGGCATGGTCCAGCTCGATAGCTTCCAGCGCGCCAGCGGAACGCCGAAGCCTGACTATCGACGTACTCTTGCCGGCTTCAGCATCGGCGGACCGATCATCAAGGACAAGCTTCACTTCTTCGGATCGTACGAAGGCAACTATCAGAATCGGTCGAACCTCGTGAACATCGGAACGATTCCGACCGGATTCCCCGCGCTCGACACCGTCAACCTGCCGCAGTACAACGGCAACTTCCCTTCACCGTTCCGCGAGAATCTCTGGTTCGGCAAGGTGAACGCCGACATCAGCGACAAGCAGTCAGCTGAGATCAGCTTCAACGATCGACACGAGACGGACGTCAGGGACTTCGGTGGCAACACGACGTCGGCTGCCGCGGTCAACAACCACAACTACAATACGGTGGTGCAGGCGAAGCACAGCTACTTCACCGGCCCGTGGCTCAACGAGGCGAAGGTCGATTTCTCGAAATTCCATCGTGGCTTCGGCCCGAATGAGCTTGGTCAGCCGAGGCGACTCTACACGGTCAATGGAACCGACTATGTGATCGGCTCGGCCGCATCGATTCAGGAGTACATCCAGAAGCGACTCGGTTTCCGCGACGACCTGACCTTCACGGGGTTCCAGTGGCTTGGTGAGCACGTGTTCAAGGGCGGCGTCAGCTTCAATCGCAACACCTACGACATCGACAAGCGGAACGACTTCGTGCCGCAGTTCCACTTTGCGCAGACCGCCAACACCGGCAACGGAAACCAGACATACAACTTCGCGGTGCCGTTCGAGCTGAGGTTCGGCAGCGGCGACCCGTTCATGAAGCAGAACAACAACCAGATCGGAACATACGTGCAGGACGACTGGAGTCCGACCAAGCGGTTGCTGCTGAACATTGGCATTCGATGGGATTACGAGAGCAACATGCTCAACAGCGGATACGTGACGCCGAATACCGGGCGGATCGCGTATCTGGACACTCTGCGGCTGTACATGAACCAGCCGAACACCAATTCGCCTTCCGGCGTGAATCTGTTCGTGCCACTCGATCTGAATCAGTACATCGCCAACGGCAGCAACCGGAAACCGTTCAAAGGCGCATTCCAACCGAGGCTCGGCTTCTCGTATGGAATCGACGAAGCCAGTCGTACGACGGTCTTCGGCAGCTGGGGCCTATACTATGATCGCGTTCCGTTTGACGTCGCGGTCGACGAGAAGCTGAAGATCTCGAACCCGACCTATACGATCAACTTCGCGCCCCAGGGTACGGCGCCTGTAGCCGGGCAGGTGGCGTGGCAGAACTCGTATCTGACTGCCGACACCGTTGCGCTTGACGCTCTGGTGTCGCAGTTCGGAACGCGCGAGCTGTGGCTGATGAACAACGACCTCAAGGTTCCGAAGACGACGCAGTGGAGCGTCGGACTGCGCCAGTTGTTCGGCGACTTTGCAGGGACGCTCACCTACGCCGCGCAACGCGGCACCGATCAGTTCACCTGGAACGTCGCTGCGGGCGGACTGAATGCCGACGGAACTTGCTGCAACTTCCCATTTAACTGGGGGGCGCACGGCATCTCGTCGGTGATCTATTCGTCGAACGACGTGAAGACCTGGTACGACGCCGTGTCTCTACAGCTCGAGAAGGTCTATAGCCGTCCGGACGTCAACGCGTTTGGATGGGGTGCCGGAATCACCTACACCTACGCCACGCGTTACCTGCAGGGCGAGGACAACCTCGGCGATACCTTCGCGTTCCCGCAGGCTTCCACGATCAAGAAGCATGCGGCACCTAATAACGAGAAGCATCGCATCGTCGCCAATTGGATAACCGACATGCCATGGCTATTTGGGATCCAGTGGTCGGGACTCCTGACGTTGGGCGGCAAGTACACGCTCGACGCCGGTTGCCAGCGGTTCTGCCCAGTCTTCGAGAGGGGAGGCTTTACGGTTCCGGGGACGTTCCCGTACCAGAATCTGGACATGCGACTGCGGAAAGACCTGCCGACGTTCGGAAGGACGAACGCGCGGATCGGTTTGACGCTCGATGTGTTCAACGCATTGAATCACGTCAACCTTACCGGCTACAACACGGGTCTGCAGGCGAATGGTCAGCCTGATCCCAACTTCGGTAAGGCAAGCGGCGTAGCTACCGACGCCCGCAGGTATCAGCTTGGCGCGGAGATCAATTTCTGATCGCTGCGGCTGAGTGACATGACGCTGTGCCGGCGCTGGTTGCGGAAACGCAGTCAGCGCCGGTTTCTTTAGGCGTGGAAATAGCCGTGTCCAGGGAGCGGGGAGGAGCGTGATGACCTTTCGATGGCGGACACTTACATGTGCCGTTGCCGCCGTGCTCGCGTCGGCCTGCACGAGCGCGACGTCGATCACCGGCGTCACCGGTCCGATTCCGCCAAGCGCACTTACAGTCCGCCAGACTGCATTTCTGGACACCGTCGAACGGCGCACCTTCAACTGGTTCTGGGAGAAATCGAATTCAAACAACGGGCTGACACCCGACCGCTGGCCGTCGCCGAGCTTCTCCAGCATCGCCGCTGTTGGATTCGCGCTTACGGCGTATCCGGTGGGAATCGAGCGCGGGTACATCGCGCGCAGCGACGCGGCGCAACGGACACTGACCACGCTTCGATTCCTCTACAACGCGCCCCAGGGCGCGCAGCCCGCGAATGTCACGGGCTACAACGGATTCTTTTACCACTTCCTCGACATGCAGACCGGCTTCCGGTTCGAGCAGGTCGAGCTCTCTACCATAGATACGTCACTCCTGCTCGGGGGCGTGCTGTTCTGCCAGTCGTACTACACGGCCAATGACCCAGTCGAGAGCGCCATTCGCGCGTATGCGGATTCGCTTTACCGCCGGGTCGATTGGCAGTGGGCGGTGCACAATCCGCATGTCGTCAGCATGGGCTGGCATCCCGAGAGCGGCTGGATCGACGCCGACTGGCGCGGCTACGACGAGGCGATGCTCGTCTACGTCCTCGCACTCGGCTCGCCGACCCATTCAATCGATCCCGCCGGATGGGCGGAATGGACCAACACCTACAAGTGGGCCGATTTCTACGGCCAGGTGCACGTCAACTTCGCGCCGCTGTTCGGGCACCAGTACTCGCACGTGTGGATCGACTTCCGCGGGATCCAGGACGCGTACATGCGTGGCAAGGGCATCGACTACTTCGAGAACTCGCGCCGGGCGACGATCTCGCAGCGGTCGTACGCGATCGCGAATCCGGGGCAGTGGACGGCATACGGCCCGAATGTGTGGGGACTCACCGCGGGTGACGGACCGTTCGACACGACGTTCGTTATCAACGGCCGTACGCGGCAATTCTTTACGTACCGCGCGCGCGGCGCTGCGGCCGA
>DATFGW010000133.1:0-18782 GCA_035249045.1 Gemmatimonadaceae bacterium
GCGCGTCGCGTCGATACGGCGTTGCAGAATGTGCGCGCGTCGGCGCAGGTACAGAACACGTGGGCGGGGATTCGCCGGCAGATCAGCACCATCGACAGCAGCACAATGTAGATCCTGGCGATGTGAAAACGGCGGGAAGTCATGGGACTTCCCGCCGTTTTCTTTGTATCGGGATTTGGGCGCTACCAGGCGATGCCGTAATCCTCACCATGATTGCTCGATCCGCCCCACATAGTCCCATGCTGCTGATCGAACAGGATTGCGTTGATCGGGCCCGAGCTGCGCTGCACGAACTGGAGCTTGTAGCCCATCGATCGCAGCGCGGTACGCACCGAATCCGGCAGCGACGTCGCGGCCTCGAGCAGTCCCGGCCGAGCCTCGTGATCCCCGAATGACGAGCGCATCTGATAGCTGTTGATGTTCGGCGCCTCGACCGCCTGCTGCACCGTCATGCCGAACTCAACCACGTTCAGAAAGAACTGCAGGAGGTTCTGATCCTGCGAATCGCCGCCCTGCACCGCGAACGCCAGATACGGCTTGCCGTTCCTGAGCGCCATCGTCGGCGTCAGCGTCACCCGCGGACGCTTCCCGGGCTCGATGACGTTGAACGGACCGTCGTTGGCATCGGTGACGAAGCTCTGGGCGCGCTGGCTTAAACCGATCCCAGTGTGGCCGGCAATCACCGCCGGTACCCAGCCGCCGCTTGGAGTTACGCTCACCACCCAGCCTTCCTCGTCGGCAGCTTCGATTGACGTCGTGCCGGCGTGGAATGAAACGAGAAACGCGGAGTCCCGCTTCGGGGTCGCCGGCGGAGCGGTCGTCGGAGTTGCGTCCTGCTGGCCGCTGCGGGTGGAATCGGGCGGCGCGAACGCGGCGATGTTCCAACTCGCCAGCAGCGATGCATACGGATTCGTCGCCGACTGGAATGGATACGGATCGCCCGGCTTGATCGCCGGATCGTTCTTCGTCCAATCGATCTGCGCGTAGCGCGTCTTCGCGTACTGCTTCGACAACAGACCCGATACCGGCTCGGCGGGCGGGAAATACGGATCGCCGTAGTAGAAATCGCGATCGGCGAACGCCAGGCTCATCGTTTGATAAATCAGATGCACGTACTTTGGGGTGTTGTAGCCCATGCTCTTGACGTCGGCGTTCTCGAGAATGTTGAGCGCCTCCAGCATCGCCGGGCCCTGCTGCCAGATTGGAAGCTTGTAGACCTCAATACCCTTGTAGCTGACGTGCAGCGGCTCCTCGATCCTGACTTTCCAGTTGGCGAGATCCAGGGTGGTGATGAGGCCGCCGTCTTCCTGCACTCCGCGCGCGAGCTCGCGCGCGATGTCACCCTTGTAGAACCTGTCGTACGCGGCGTAGATCGCCTGCTTTCTCGTCTTGCCTGCCTTCAACGCCTGCTGCTCTGCTTCCACTAGCTTGCGCCACGTCGCGGCCAGATCCTTCTGGACGAAGATCTCGCCCGGCTCCGGCGCTTCGCGTGTATTACCCTGGTGGGTGAGCATGATCGCCGGCGAGTACTTCCACTTCTTGATCCAATCCTTGTAGTACTCGATGGTGCGCGACAGTTGGGCCTCGATGGGATAGCCATCCGCCATCTGGATCGCGGGCGCGAGCACCTGCGCCAGCGACAGCTTTCCATACTCGGCGAGCATGGTTAACAAGCCGCCGACGGTGCCGGGAGTTACGGCGGCGAGCGGACCGTACTCGGGCGGGTACTTGTAGCCTTTGCTGTGATAGAACGCCGCGGTCGCACCGGTTGGCGCGACGCCGAGTGCATCGATACCGATGACTTTGCCGGTGTGCGGATTGTAGATGAGCGCCTGCGTCTCACCGCCGCACGAGAGCGTGTCCCACATCGTGCACCCAGCGGCGAGCATTGCAGCAGCGGCATCGACCGCGTTGCCACCCTTGGCGAAAATCTGGGCGCCCGCCGTCGCCGACAGCGGCTTGCCGGTGATCGCGAGCCAATGTCTGGCGTGGAGCGGCGGTTTCTCGGTCGGGCCCGTGCGTGGATCGGCGTACTGGCGAGCGTCACCGGCTCTGGCGGGACGCTGCGCACGAAGAGGCGTCGCGAAGGTTAAGATTGCTGCCGCGGCAATTAATGGACGGACGCGGATCGACATGCTGGTTTCCCCTCAGCAGAATTGACCGACACACCACGACTTGAATGATATACTGGAATGTGTCCGGGTCTGGCGCGGCGTGCCAGCCTGACCGGCGCGAACATTCTTCCAGGAGAACAGATCATGGATTCCTTCGATCGTTTGTCAGTTCTTGCAGCTACGGCGATCTGCGCGGCGTGCTCCACGCCGACGACTCCGGCGAGCAGCATCGAAGTCAGTATTCCGGCCACTACTTTTGAACGGGCCGGCACTCTGCTGGTCGCGAATGTTCCGTTCACGGTGACGAACGGTGCGTCGACGTCGGTATTCCTCGAGCGCTGTGGTGGGCGGGTTATGGCCGCCGTCGATAAGTGGACCGCCCAAGGTTGGGTCCAATACAGCGGCGACGCGTGCACCGGAGTGTATTCGCAGGCCCTTCTCGAGCTACAACCGGGATCCTCGACGGACGCCGTCCGCGCGGTCCTCGACACGGGCAAATTTCGGCTGCGAATCAGCACCGGGCCGGCTTCCAATGTGGCCGGGATGTGGTCCATTGCCTCGTCGGAGTTCGAGATTCACTAGCGATTCCGAGGCTCATTCAGGATAGAATTCAGCCGACGAAGGAATCGTTCTCTTACCTGAATCCCATCAAAACGCGACAATGAGAAACATCATCGACTCGATTCGCGGCGAATACCTTCGCTACAAATCCCTCGCCGAAGCTGCAATCGATCAGCTGAGCGATGCGCAGCTTTCCACCGATGGTGCGAACGCGGACAACTCGATCGCGGTGATCTGCTGGCACGTCGCTGGTAATCTGCAATCGCGTTTTACCGACTTTCTCACCACCGACGGCGAGAAGCCGTGGCGTGAGCGCGAGGAGGAATTCCGTCGGCGCACCGTCACCACGGGCGAGCTGCGCGAAAAGTGGGAAAAGGGCTGGAGCGTGCTGCTCGCGACGCTCGACGAGCTCTCTGATGCCGATCTCTCCCGAACCATCACCATTCGCAACCAGCCGCTGCGCGTCGACCAGGCCCTCCACCGCTCGCTGGCGCACACCAGCTACCACGTCGGGCAGATCGTCTATGTCGCGAAGTCTCTCCGCGGGAAGGACTGGAAGTACCTCAGCATCGCGCCGGGTCAATCGGACAGTTATACAAAATCTCTGACGAAGTGACCCGCACGATCTACGTCGTGATGGGCGTCGCCGGCTCGGGCAAGACAGTGGTCGGCACGGAGCTGGCGCGCGAGCTCAGCGCCGATTTCGTCGATGGCGACGACTACCACCCGGCGGAAAACGTGAAGAAAATGGCCGCCGGCATTCCGCTCGACGACACCGATCGCGCCGGCTGGCTGCGAGCGCTCGCGTCGCGAATCAAAGAAGCGCACGAATCCGGCACGGCACTCGTCGTCGCCTGCTCCGCGCTCAAGCGAAAGTACCGCGACGTCCTCCGCGCCGCGGCGCCGAACGTCCAGTTCGTCTTCCTCAACGGTCCGAAGAATCTGATCGCGGAGCGACTGGAGGCCCGGCGAGGGCACTACATGCCGCCATCGATGCTCGATAGCCAGCTTTCCACCCTCGAGCCGCCTGCTGCTGAAGAGAACGCGATCGCCGCGGACATCGCCCAGACACCGGCACAAATCGTCACTGGCCTTCTCGCGCGAGCCGCGAGGTGAGCACCGCCGCCCTGCTATCGCTGGCGCTCGCCGCCGTGATCGCGCTGATCCTGCTCATCGCGCGGTTCAAGCTGCACCCGTTCATCGCGCTCGTCGTCGTGTCGCTGTCAATGGGACTCGCCGCGCGGATGTCGCCGCTCGATGCCGTCAAAGCTTTCCAGGACGGAGTCGGCAACACCCTCGGCTTCATCGCCATCGTCGTCGCGCTTGGAACGATGCTCGGGAAGATGATGGCCGAGTCGGGAGCGGCGACCCGGATCGCGACGACGCTGATCGCGATGTTCGGCGAGCGGCGCGTGCACTGGGCGATCATGGTGGTTGCGTTCATCGTCGGCATTCCAGTCTTCTTTCAGGTCGGCTTCGTGCTGCTGATCCCTCTCGTCTTCACCATCGCGCGCCGCACCGGCATGTCGCTGGTCAAGATAGGGATCCCGCTGGTCTCCGGACTGTCGGTGGTGCACGGGATGCTGCCGCCGCATCCCGCCGCGATGCTCGCCGTGACCGCGTACAACGCGGATGTTGGACTCACCATCCTGTATGGATTGCTGGTGGGAATCCCGACCGCCGCGCTGGCGGGGCCGATCTTCGCGACGTGGATCGCGCCGCGCATCGACCTGCCGCCCGACAATCCGCTGGCACGGCAGCTGGAGGGTGAATCGGTTCCGGACATGCCGGGCTTCGCGATCTCGCTCTTCACCGTGCTCGTGCCAGTCATCCTGATGCTGCTCTCCAGCGCCGCCGATCTCCTGCTTGCCGCACGTAGTCCGACGCGAAGCTTTCTCCACTTCGTCGGAAATCCGATCGTCGCGCTGCTGCTCGCGCTGCTCTACTCGTTCTGGTCCCTCGCCCGGCCTCGGCACTTCACCAAAGAAGAGCTGATGAAGTTCTGCAACGACTGCCTCGGACCGACCGCGACGATTCTGCTGGTGATCGGCGCGGGTGGCGGCTTCAATCAGGTCCTGCTTTCGAGCGGAGTCGGCGCCGCGATCGCTGGCGTCGCAATCGGATCGCACGCATCGCCGCTCATTCTGGCGTGGATCGTCGCCGGCCTGATCCGCGTCGCCACCGGCTCGGCGACGGTCGCGATGACCACCGCCGCGGGCATCGTGGCCCCGATCGCGGTCGCCACACCGGGCACCAACGCGGAGCTGCTGGTGCTGGCGACGGGAGCGGGGGCGCTGATACTATCGCACGTCAACGACGCCGGGTTCTGGCTGGTGAAGGAGTTTTTCGGGATGACGGTGCCACAAACCTTGAAGACGTGGACCGTCGCCGAGACCATCATCGGCGTCGCGGGATTGCTTTTCACTTTGCTGCTCGCGCTCGCGGTTTGAGCTCGAGGTGGTCAAACCGATTTGCGAAACCCTTAACCGGAACGGCGATGCGAACACGGATCATGTCGGCAGTGGCGATAACGGTATGTGGAGTCGGGGCGATCGCCTGCACCACTCCACCCCAGAGCGGACTTTCATTGGCCACGTCTTCCCTGCCGGCGAGTGGCTGGATCGACGCAACCGCTACCCTCGATCCCGCCACGACTCCCGTCTATGAAGGCGACGCGCCGATGAAATTCGATTTCCTGAAGGACATGCACCGCGGTGATCCGCTCACTCTCTCGATGTACTCGATGGGCGCGCACAGCGGCACCCACGTCGATGCCCCTATGCATTTCGTGCGCGACGGTGCGTCGATCGAACAGCTTTCGCTCGAGCCGTTCATCGGACCCGCGCGGGTTATCGACATCCCCGACGACGTTCAGTCGATTAACGCCGCCGAGCTCAATCGACACGACTGGCACGGCGCGGAGCGCGTCCTGTTTCGCACCCGCAGCTCGCTCCGCGGCTGGATGTCCTCGGCGACCTTCCACCGCGACTTTGCTTACATCGCTCCGGATGCTGCGCAGCTTCTCGCCGACGCTGGAGTCAAACTGGTCGGAATCGACTACATCTCCGCCGAGCAGTTTGGCGCCGCTGCACCACTCACCCACCGCACCCTGCTAGGCAAGGGAATCCCGATCGTGGAAGGCCTGTCGCTCGCAAATATTCCCGCCGGCGATTACGACCTGATCGTGCTCCCGATCAAAGTGCGCGGACACGAGGGCGCACCGGCGCGGGCGGTGGTACGCAGGCGCAATCCATAGTCAGTCGGAGGTCACGTGATCACCCATAGAGTCATTCCGATCCTCAATGTGTCGAACATCCAGGAGAGCTTTGCCTGGTTCGAGAAGCTCGGTTGGAAGAAAGGATGGGACTGGGGCGACCCGGTCGGCTTTGGCGGCGTCCATTCCGGACACGCCGAGATCTTCCTCTGCCAGAATTGTCAGGGTGGACGGGGTAAGGGCTCCAACGCAACCACTTTTGGCGAGGGCAGCTCGGAAACCGCCGACAAAGGGTCGTGGATTTCGCTGATGGTTGGCGACGTCGATGAGATCTACCGGCACTGTGTCGAGGAAGGACTCGACATAACTTTCCCTCCCACGGACATGCCGTGGAATCTCCGCGAGATGCACGTCAGGCATCCCGACGGCCACGTTTTCCGCATCGGCCAGGGATTGGAGGAAGATGAGTAGCCTGCCGACATCCCTCGCGACGCCAACCCGCTACATGTCCGCTCCTGTTGTCGGTTAAAAGATTTCTGGTTCCGAGCGAGTACTCGCCGGGCGACAGCTGGCGACTCGTCGAATGGTGCCGGAGCCTCGGCGCCGACGAATTCACAGTGGACATGCTCGGCGCAGATCCCGCGCAGGCGGGCAGCCTGCACGCGCAGTTCGGACGCGCCGCGACCGCATACGCGCGGCCACAGGCAAAGCGCGAGCGCATGAGCGGCAAGACCGCCGACGCGCTCGTCCGCGATACGGAAGTCTGGGCCCTCAATGAAGACACGATTGGTATTCTCAGACACGCCTTCCCGGCAGGAATCTTTCAGTACGACCCACGCGATGGCGGCTGGTTCGAGGATCCGATTCTCTACCGCGAAGGCGAGCTGATGCTCGGCGTACTCTCGCACGAGGCGTTCGCGGTGCTGCGGGTGTCGGAGCGAGAATCGGCGCAGCTCGCCGCCGCCGGATTTCCCAGTCACGCTTCATTACCGCGCTTCAGCTGATCGAAACCAACGACACGGATTGCAATGATACCTGCCCGCGAAGCACTCGAACGCCTGCGAGAAGGAAACCAGAGATTCGCCGCCAACATCCGCGGCATTGACGCGTTTATAAGTCACACCAAACGTGCCGAGCTCGCCAGCGGGCAGCAGCCGTTCGCGATAATACTCGGATGCTCGGACTCCCGGGTGCCGTCAGAGATTGTATTCGACCAGGGCCTTGGTGATCTGTTCGTGATCCGCGTCGCCGGAAACATCGTCGCCCCGTCGCAGGTAGGAAGCGTGGAGTTCGCGGCCGAGGCCTATTCGACCAAGCTCGTTGTCGTCATGGGCCACACCCAGTGCGGCGCCATCCTATCGACCCTGGCGGCTTTGCGCTCGCCCGGCAAATACTCCCTCAATCTTCGCTCGATCGTGGATCGCGTGCGCCCGTCGGTCGAGCCTCTGCTTGGCACCGACCTCAGCAAAAACGAGAGCGCGCTGGTGAAAGCGGCGGTACGCGCGAACATCCGCGCTTCGACGAATCACCTGCGGCACGGTTCCCAGGTTCTCGAGGACCTTATCCGCAACAACGGGCTAATGGTCGTCGGTGCCGAGTATTCTCTGGAAACCGGAGTCGTCGACTTCTTCGACGTCGACTGAATTCGGGGGCAGGCGTCAGCTGCTGGACGGCTGGAATACCATGTCGCCATTGGGCTGGCGCGCCACCACGCCACTGAACACTCCGATCTCCGTTCGTCGCCACCACGCTCCTGTCTGACGCTTGGTCGCAAGATCGGTGAACCAGTACTGCCACAGAATGGTGCGCACCATCGCCGGCGGCTTCCCGCCGAAGGGATCGCGCTTGAAGAGCGACAATACCGGCGGGCTGCCCTCGACCAGCCGCTCCTGCGCGAGCACGACCCACCGCGATGCCTGCCAGGCCTCCAGCGACGCAAACCACAAATTCCAGTCGAAGCGTGGCTGATACAACCCGAGAAAACCGGGGTGCGTCGCGACATCCTGCGGTTTGTACTTGAAGGGATAAGCGGTCCAGCTCTTCCCGTCGTTACTGCCCTCGAATTCGATCTCGTAACGCGCGGGTGTCATCACCGCGAACAACCCGTACGCGTTGGCGACACGGAACGGATCGAGCAGCCGGTTGGGCAGCGCGAGTATCGAGGTCGATCCGCCGAACAGAAACGCGACGACCGTTGCGTAGAGAAGAATTGCCAGCACACTCCTCTCGAACATCCGATAGATCCGGCGACGCACCGACCAGTCGGCCCGCTCGGTGACCGCGGGCGCGCGCAGCCGAACCCATTCCAGCGCGCGATCGTCGAGCAGGAGAACGCCCAGCGCGAGGACGATGTAGTTAAGGAAGCCGTAGTTGGAGGTTGTGATGATTCCGATCTGCAGCGCGGTCACGATCGCGAAGCACGCCACTCGGAACTTTCGCGGCAGAAACACCAGCCAGACGACCAGCAGCTCGACGACGAAGGTGATCACCACGGTGCCGACGTGGTACCAGTGCGGCAGATGCTGGACGTACCAACCCGGCCACGACGGCAGCGGCGAGTTCTGATAGTAGTCGTCCATCGCCGTGAAATTCCGCCAGTGCGGGTCGCCACTCAGGATTTTGACCAGCCCCGACTCGAAGTAGATGCGAAACCATTCCCAGCGCAGCATGAACAGGCTGAAGGCCGACGGCGGAGTCGCGACGCCCAACCCAGGTCTGATCCCACGCGGAGCGAAGAAGATCGAAATGAGCCCCGCCTCCAGCAGCATCCCGTCCGACTGATACGACGAGAAATCCTGGAGCACGCCGATGCACGAGAGAAAGAACACCGTGCACAGCGCGACGGTTAGCCGGGGCCAGACGTTGGCGATCAGGAGCAGTGAGCAGAGCAGCCCCACCCACACGACGATGGTAAGAGCGGTGTCGCCGGCGTTGATCCAGAAAAGCGTCGGCGCGTACCAGACTCTGTGCACCACGCCGTACATACTCGACAGCCCATGGAGATACAAATCCGCCGGCAGGATGCCCCGCTCCCCCACCAGGCCGCGGATCTGGAACGCCAGCGCGTAGAACGCGGAGAAGAAGATGACGCCGAGGGCGCGGAGAAAAATCCAGCGCGCCCACAGGTAGCTATCACCGGACAGGCCGAGGATGCGTGGGCGCGGTGGCAATGGCACTGCGCGCTCCGGCTGCGGTGATGTGGCGATTCCCGAAACTGGTTCCGTCATTCGCGGGTGATGTGAAGAACTCTAAGTTCTCCCCACGCCCCGCGAGCGCAACTAGATCGCGCGCAGCTGGGTCGGAGTGCGGGTATCTATGGGTGTTGCCGCCACGGCGACCGAGCGCTGCCTGAGCAGACGCCATGGGAAGAAGTACACCGCGTAAACGACCGCATATACCGCGAAGTTGTCGAGCTTCGCAAAATGCGCGAAGAAGAAAAAGAAGATCAGGAAGTGCATCCTGATGACGTTCCGATACGGCTCCGAGAAAAGCGCGCCGCCCCTGTTCTCGCGCACCATCGAAGCCATCGACGTCTGTCCCTTGAACGACAGCGGCCGGCGAAGGAAGGCGGCGCGGTGCGCCATGAACGCCGAAGGCAGAAAGACCCAGTACCGGCGCGCGATCTCCACATACGTCGACATGTTCGCGTTCGTCGCACGGCCATGCCCCGTCTCGATCGGAAAGAACGAGATCATGATCTGCGAATGGACGTAATGAAAGAACACGAAATGGACGGTGAAGAAGGCGAGGAAAAACGACGCGCCGACGAATATCAGCGTCCACAAGACCCAGATCGCGCGCGGATCCGTATTGCGTGCCGCGCGCTCGTGCCATGCGCCCGCGCCCAGCTCGATGGCGGGCCTGGCAATCATCCACACTATCGTAGAGTACCCGACCACGAGACTCGACAGCCAGAGACTCCAAACCAGATCTCCGCTCGACCAGCCGGCCCACCACGCCACGGCAAGGCCGATCCCGAATGCGAGGGCATCCGGCCAGGTTGAAAGCCAGTCTTTGATTGATATTTGGGGCATGGTCGCCTGCACGGGTAAATGCGCTGAAGCAGCCGTATCCACTTCGACGGTCCAACGTTGCCCCCGTAACGCGCCGCAGCGATCATTGCCGTTCACCGAATGGCCACCGAGTCCAATGCCCCTGGTTGAAGCAGCGGTCGACACTCTCGACGCGATTGGCGTTGCCGAGCGCGCCGGCGTCGAGCGGATCGAGCTGTGCGCGGCGCTCAGCGAAGGTGGCGTTACACCAAGCTCGGGATTCATCGCCGCTGCCGCCGCGCGACTGCTGCCGGTAATCCCGATCATCCGTCCCCGCGGCGGAAACTTCCTCTACTCGCGCCACGAGATCGACATCATGCGGCGTGACATCGCGGTGGCGCTGTCGCTCGGCGCGCGCGGAATTGCAACCGGCGCGCTCCGCGAGAATGGCGAGATCGATCGGGCGGCCATCAAACATCTCGTCGCAGCCGCGGACGGTGCGCCTGTCACTTTCCACCGAGCGTTCGATTCCACTCCCGATTTGTCGGTCGCGCTCGATCAGCTCATCGAGCTCGGCGTGGCGCGGGTTCTCACTTCCGGCGGAGCTGCCTCCGCGCTCGAGGGCGTAGCAACGATCGCCCGGCTCGTCGAGCAGGCGCGGGGGAGGATCTCGGTGATGGCCGGCGGCAAGATCAGGGAGGACAACGTCGCCGAGATCATCGCTCGTACGGGCGTCAGGGAGGTGCACGCCCGTGCCCTCGACGAGGCGCGAATGCGCGCCCTCACCAGCCACGCCAGGGGCCCGCTAACGGACTGAAAAAAAATTCTCGGGATGTCGATTTCGCCTGCCCCCGGTCGACGTGTTTGTAGAACCGCCCAATCGAGACCCAACTGGCGGCACCAAAAACGGACCGAAACAGGAGAACGACAATGCGAGCCATCAACGAGACAAGCCACCGAAAAGCGGGAATCGCCCTCTGGACCGTCCAGGTCCTCCTGGCGTTGGTCTTCCTGTTCGCCGGCGGCAGCAAGCTGGTAATGCCGTACGAGATGCTCAAAGGGCCCTTCAGTTTCCCCGAGCTCTTCATCCGCTTCATCGGAGTCTGCGAGTTCTTCGGCGGCGTCGGTCTGATCCTGCCCACCGCGCTTCGAATCAAGGCGTACCTCACCCCTCTCGCCGCGGCGGGACTGGTAATCATTATGATCGGCGCGACGGTGACGACGTTGCTCGCCGGGATGGGCGCAGGCGCGATCGTGCCGGCGGTGGTTGGCATACTCGCGGCGACGGTCGCCTACGGTCGGTGGCGCGTGGTCCCGGTGCGCGCGGTGGCCCGCACCATCCCCATCGACCGCTACGAGTCACACACCGCGCGCGCGGCCTGATCGAATCAGGTCGTGACCGACACCCAGTAGATCATCACGATGAAGGCGACGAACGAGACGACGCTGTAGATCACTCCGATTGCCGCTTCCTTGATGATCGTGCGACCCAGCGAGCCGCCGTACACCCGGCGGAACGCGAGGGTCGCGTAGGTTGGGACGGCGACGACGACGCAAAAGCTGACCATCGCTGCCAGGATCGGAACCATCGTGAACTTCGCCAGCTCCGCCACCGCCAGCGCGAAAAACACGAATGCGAAAAGATGAATGGCGAAGTACAGGTGCTCTGGATACTTGCGATGTCGGTAGAACAACGCGACGATTGCCGCGAAGACGGGAAGAAGCACGAACAGCAACCGCGGCATGTTCTCCAGAATTCCGCGGCGGAATCCGGCCGGATCGGCCACTGCCTTACGCAGGAACGGCTGCATGATCGCCGGCGCTCTATTGATGTCCGACAGCGCCTGCTGCTTCTCGGCGGCGGTCAGATCCTGACTGGTTAGAGATTCGCTGGCCGCATCGGCAACGCGCTGCGGCGCGGAGCTCCGGGTCCCGCTGGCAGTCGCATCGACGCGCGGACCGCTCGCCAGCTGGGCCGAGCCCAGACGGAGCTGCGGCGCTGCGGCGGCCAGCAGGAAGTACACGAGGCTGGCGGTCAGGTAAACCCGCAGCGGCGAGATGTAGCGCACCCGCCTGCCCTCGAGAAACTCGAGCGTCAATAACCCCGGCCGTCGAACCAGCGCGACGAAGGTGTTCGCGAGCCGGCCGTCCCAACCGGAGAACTCCGAGATCGCATCGACCGCGAGCTCCCTCGTGCTCGGATAGGGTGGAATGTCACGTTGACCGCACTCGGCGCAGAATGGCCCGGTGAGCGCGGCGCCGCAGTTGAGGCACGCCTGCCGGGCCGCGAGGGGATGGGTATCGCCCAATCGATGCGCGGTGGTCACAGCGATAGATTGGCAGCTATCGCGTCGACCAGCAAGACGATTCTCTCGCGCGAAGCGATTGCTTCACAGAACACCGGCTCGATTCGGAGTGTATCAGCAAACGTGAAATCGGCTGTAGTGCGAACGACGACAATGCAGGCGCAGCTCGAGGTGCATCGCGATGCGTTGGCGCGGTGCAGACGCTGCCGGCTTGGGCCCGGCATTAGACCCATCACGTCGCCTGCAGTTAATCCGCGCGTCATGCTGGTTGGTCAGGCGCCCGGAAAAGTCGAGGCGGGCGGCGGCGTTGCGTTCGCCGGACGCGCGGGCAAGACGCTGTTCGGCTGGCTGGAGCGGATCGGAATCGACGAGCCGACTGCGCGGCGGACGATCTACATCGCCGCAATGACGCGCTGCTTTCCGGGACCGCATCCAAGCGGGCGTGGCGACCGCGTCCCGAGCCGCACCGAGCAGGAGCGCTGCGGCGACTGGCTCGACGCGGAGCTGCGGATCATTCGACCGGCGCTGCTGATTCCAGTGGGCCGGCTCGCGATCGAGCGCTTTCTGCCGGCGCTGCCGCTTGTCGAGTTGATCGGAACGAAGCGTACGGTGGAGCACGTCGGTGGCAGCTCGGTCGTTGTGCCCCTCCCGCACCCGTCGGGCGCAAGCAGCTGGATCTATCAGAGCACGAACCGTCTGCTGGTGGACAAAGCGGTCGATTTGATAGCGGATGAGCTTGGCCGCCTGGACTTTCCCGAGCTAAACTAGATCGTCTTTATACCAGCGAGGACGAGCGTGACTACGTCCCAAACGGCTCGCATCGCCAACATCGGCGTCGCAGAGCGACGGAAACGACTCGTCTTCGGAATCACCGCACTCGGCGTCGGCATCGCGATCGCCGTCCTCCTCATCTACATCCGCGCCCCACTCGTCTGGCGACTTCCACTTTTTGTTCTCTTCTTCGCCGCCGCGCTCGGCGTCTTTCAGTCACGCGACAAGACGTGAGTGCGACTTGCATCGCGCGGTCAGCGCGACATGGACAGCGGCGCCGAACAGATCTCCGACGCGGAGGAGCTGCGAATGGTGCAGCGACAGGCGCGCGCCGTCTACGTGAAGTCGATCATCACAGCAGCAGTTCTCACCGCGGCGGCCCTCGCTTTGTAGCAGCGGCCTGCGCAGTCGCCGCGCTGGCGATGGTGCCCGCCGCGCCCGCCGCACAGACCGTATCACGCCTCAACGCAATCGCGCGCGCGCAGGCCGACAGCGGCTTTTCGGGCGTCGTTCTCGTCGCTCGGGATACGGTAGTGATGGTGGATAGAGCATTCTCCTCCCGGCCCGGCAATCCGATCACCACCCAGAGCCAGTTCAACATCGGCTCTATCACCAAGGGCTTCACGGCCGCGGCGATTCTGAGATTGCGCTCGCAGCACAAGCTGTCGTTCAGCGATCCGATTACGCGGTTCTTCCCGTACGCGCCGGCGCCGATGCGCGGCATCACCGTTTTCCATTTGCTGACCCACACCTCGGGAATTCGCGGACATTCGGCCGGCAGTGGGATCGTCCGCCGCGATGGCGCCGTCAACGCGATTCTCGCCCAGCCGCTCGACTACCCGCCGGGAACCCAGTACCGCTACATGGACGACGACTACCAGCTGCTGGCAGCGATCATCGAAGTCGCGTCGGGCGTGACGTGGGAGGACTATCTCACCCGCGAGCTGCTCCAACCGGCGCGGACGTGGTCGACCGGTTTCCAGGGCGGCGACTGGGGACACAAGGGGGCAAACGGGATGCGCAGTACCGCGCGCGACATGTATCGCTGGCTGTTGGCGATCCACCATGGGCGGCTGTTCGGCCGCGCCGAGAGCCGGGAGCTCGAGGCGCCGCTGATGCACGTGCGGAGTCAGCCGCCGTTCGAGATTCACTACGGTTATGGCACCCGCATCTACATCCGCAACGGACGGATCGCGGAAGTCATGCACTCGGGCAGCGGCGATGCAAACAACACCAGCATCGCCCGACTCCGCCCTGACGGGACGATCGTGATTGTCCTGTCAAACGCGGGGAATCGTCGCGGCAGCGGCACGACGTGGGCGTCGTACATGGCGCAAAAGCTGGTGCCGTTGAGATGACAACGCGGAAAAAACTCGAGCCGCGCTTCGCGAATCGGCGCGCGGTGAAGCTGGCTGGCATCAGCGTGCATTACGACGTCCAGAATGGAGACGCGTTCGCGAAGCAATGGCAGTCGTTCATTCCTCTGATCGACACCATCCCGTCGCGGGTTGGCGCCGAGACCTACGGCGTCGTGCTCGGCTCGTTCGGCGGCCACGCGGGATTCGAGTACATCACGGGCGTCGAAGTCTCCAGCCTCGACAAGGTCGCGGCCAAGCTGCGGCGACTGGAGATTCCCGCGCAGCGGTACGCGGTGTTCGTACACGAGGGCCACGTGTCCGGCATTCGCGAGACGATGTACAGCGTCAAGAAAGAATGGCTCCCGAAGATGATGGTGCCCGGCCGCACCGATACGAGCAGGGAGGGCGGCAATCAGCCCGACTTCTTCGAGCGGTACGGCAAGGATTTCGATCCGAAGACCGCCACCGGGAAGATCGAGCTATGGGTGCCGCTGAAGCGTTAGCGCCCGCATAGAGCCAGTCTGCTGGTACCTACCCTCGTCGTGAGGGTAAATTGGCAGGAGCCACATGCCGGCAACCCCGTTTCACTTCGGCCCCGGCCTCCTCGTAAAGGCCGCTGCGCCGCGTCAGTTCTCGATGGCGGCGTACTCGCTCGCCCAGGTGGTGATCGATCTCGAATCGGGGTACCACCTGCTGCACAACGACTATCCGGTCCACCGCCAGGCTCACACCTTCTATCTGGGCGGCCTGATCGGACTGGTTTGCGGCCTGGTTGTATCGCGCGTCGGCACGTGGCTGGCGCGACCACGGGACGTCGTGCCCGAAGCATTGGTCGCGGAGTATCGATTGCCGATCGCGGCGTGGAGCGGAATCTTCGGCGGGCTCATGCACGCGCTGCTGGACGGGATCATGCATGCCGACATGCGGCCGTTCCGCCCGTTCACCGACGCCAATCCGCTCTATGGTCTGGTGAGTCTCCGCACTTTGTATCTGTTCTGCATCATCACCGGTCTCGTCGGCGCCGCGCTCCTGCTCGCACGGGAGCGCCGGGCGCGACGCTCGTGATCGAGGTGTGAAAGACAGCAGCCGGGAACCGGTCAGTCTGCTGCACGACTTCGTTGCCCAGCAGCACGCGAACGTGTTCATGCGGGCATTCTCGTTCGAGACTTCCCTGCTGCCCGCCGGCGCCGAGGGTAGCGCCGACCTTGCCGATCGCGTGATGATCATGGAAGGCATAGGCTTCATCTTTCAGCTCTGTGAGCGCGAGCCGAAGGTGACGTCGAAGGCCGGCGACCTCGAGAAGTGGGTGCAGAATCAGGTGGCGAGAAAAGGCTCGAAGCACATCCAGAACACCCGTGAGTTGCTCTCCGGCTACATGGGCCTCTCGATCGTGAATCACTTCGGGCATCGGGTGACCGTCACACCCCACGATCCGGATTCGTTCGTCAGCCTGATCGTCTACCGCGTCCCTCCAAAGTCGCGGCAGTTTCGGGCGCCGCGGTTCAAGCGCAGTCGTAACGGCGGCTTCGTTCACATCCTTCGCGACGCCGAGTACTTCGAGATCTGCGATCACTTCGCGACGCCGGCCGAGCTGTCCGACTACTTCGAGTTCCGGCGTGATCTGTTGCTCGACTGGGATCCGGCCTCGGCCGCGGTCAGCGAATCGGCCCTCATCGGCCAGTACCTGATGGAGGATTATTCATCGGCCCCGAGCCCGCGCTTCGAGAGCGCCGCGCAGGTGCACGTCGGCGCCCGAGCGTGCGAGTTCTCATTCGTGCTCGACAGCCTCGCCGCGAAGATCGCGCACCAGCAAGGCGAGTGGGCCGACGGCGACTACTACGAGATTCTGTCGGAGCTGGCGTGGCTGGGTCGTCACGATTTGCGCGCGCTCAAGTTCCAGGTGCGCTGCGCGCTGGACGCGGTGCGGTCGAATCGGTTCGACCTGCCCTACCGGATCGCGTCGGCGCGTACCGGTTGCGGCTTCGTCATCGTGCCGGTAACGCGGGAGTTCCGGGATCGCGCGCTCGACGCGCTGCGCAGCCTGACCCAGGCATCAAAGCACGAGCTCGACATGGAGCGCCAGGTGGGGATCGCGATGTGGCAGGACTCGGAGTTCGTGGACGTGGATTGGGTCTTTATTGACGGGGAGAACGCGCCCGATCCCGCGCTTGATGAAAGGCTGGCAAAAAGCTACCCATTCCGGACATCCAGCGAGCAGAGGCTGGCGCCGGTGTTCACTTAGCAGTCAAATGCAACAGAAGAGTACCGGCGGGCGGCTGTGGGCGGGCCGGCCCGCGGCCCGGCCTTGCTGGGGGCTGTGGCCGCCTCCCCGGGCGCAGTAGAACGCGCCAAGTTTGGGCAGCTCCGGGAACGATTCCTGAAGCACTCTCGTACGGTGCATATAGGGAACAACGGGTCGACTTCACTGGTTCAATAGGGTGTCCCCAATGAAAATCAATATGAAACGCACCCTGCCCAACATCGCCGCCGTGCTGGTGGTGATTCCCGTCGCTCTAATCCTCTTCGCTGCGCGAATGACCAGTGGCGCATCGCGAGTTGCAGCCGCCGAGGTCCCGACCCCCGCTGCCGCCGAGCCCCTGGCCCTCGCCGCTGGTGAAGACACAGCGGTGTTCGCCGGCGGCTGCTTCTGGGGAGTCGAGGCGGTATACGACCACGTGAAGGGCGTGAGGAGCGCGACCTCGGGATACGCGGGCGGCACCGTCGCCAGCCCGTCGTACGAGCAGGTCAGCACCGGCGACACGGGTCACGCGGAATCGGTGCAGGTGATCTACGATCCGTCGCAGGTCTCTTACGCCAAGCTGCTGCAGATTTTCTTTTCGGTGGTCCACGATCCGACGCAGCTGAATCGACAGGGTCCCGACCACGGCACCCAGTACCGGTCGGCGATCTTCTACCGGAACGCGCAGCAGCAGAAGGCGGCCGAGGCGTACATCAAGCAGCTCACCGCGGCCAAGACTTTCCCCGCGCCGATCGTGACGCAGGTCGCAGCGCTGCGGGCGTTCTATCCTGCCGAGGAGTACCACCAGGACTATCTCGAGCACCACCCGAACCAGCTTTACATCGTGATCAACGACAAGCCGAAGGTGGCGGCACTGAAGAAAGAGTTCGCCGGGGATTACAGAGACTAAAAACAGGACGGGCTCTACCGGCGATCTGGGATAACGCGTTGCGTGTTGCCGGTAACTGAGTTGCCGGTTGCCGGTGAACAACGTTGCCGACGTGTCAAGCGGAATTGAGGTAAGGGCGGTCGTTCGATTCTACCATCTGCCGCTCAGAGACGTCGGCAGCGCAGTTGACCGGGAACAGGCCACCGTGCTACCCGCAACCCGGAACGCGTTATCCGTAGGTGCGGATTGCCCACCATCGCCGTTCTCTCGCCCTCGGTCGTCAATAGTCCGGGAATGAAACCACGCCTGTCCCTCCTCGTACGGGAAAGAGTCCCTCGATCCAATCATGAAGCTTTCACTCATTCTAGCACTCGGCCTGATCGCATCTCCCGCGCTTGCGCAGGATTCGACGGGCTTTCACGTCACGATCCATGTCCCCGACTCCGTCGCCCACGTCGTCGATCGCCAGTCCGCGGAGCACTCGCGGTTCGCGATCGTGAGTCGTGATGGTCAGGCGCAGCTGCTGTTGATGGATACTACCATCGTCGCTCAGCTGACCGATCGTGGCTTGGCGCGGATGGATTCGCACGAAGCAACCGACAGCATCAAGGGCACCGCGAATCGCATCTTCGCCCGCATGGCGATCGGCGCGCTCATTCCGCTGTTCGATCACGGTATCGCGTATCACCTGCGCGATCTCGCGGACGCCAAGTACGCCGACGGCAGGCTTCAGCTGTTGCGCGCCAACGGCGAGGAAGTGTTCCGCGATGTCGAGGTTGGCAAAGGGCCTCTGATGGAGAGCTTCTCGCCGGCGGATGCGGTGGCGTTCGCCCGCAGAGCGAGGGAGGCAAGCTCCAGGCTCCGGTAACCCTTCGCTTGTCAAACTGCAAAGGAACGGGTGCGAGACGTCAGTGGCGTAGAGGCCAGTGATTAGTTCACGACGTCGGGGCGTCACCGGTCGCATTTGGGGCACAAACAGCTGCTTGTACCGCGAATGCCATTAGTGACGTCCCGACGTATTGAACCGGCCACTTGCAACTACGCTACTGACATCTCGCACCCGTTCCGTTGCAGTTCCGACAGCAGCCTCACGATGCAGTCGGAAAGCATTGTTCCTGTCATCCGGCTGTTAACAGATGACTCCGCTGCTGCGGGTTTTCCGGAACAACCCTAGATTGTCAGCGATTTATTTCCCTGACGGAGGCATCCGATGCAGTTGCCCCAGGTGAATTACCTCGCTGTGCTGGTCGCTGGAATCGTGTTGTTCCTGCTCGGAGGGTTGTGGTACTCCCCCGCCCTGTTCGCCAAGCGCTGGATCGCCCTGCAGGGCCGAACCGA
>DATFGW010000134.1:0-7366 GCA_035249045.1 Gemmatimonadaceae bacterium
CCGCCGCCGCTGCGCACGTACTGACTCAGTCGCGCGGCGTATGGTGCCGCCGTCGCATCCAGCGCAATCACCGCCGAGTAGCGCGATGTGTCGATGGGCGCGACCGTTCCGGTGGTGACTTCGGCGGCGGGCGCTACCCGCGCCAGCACGTCCACCTTCCAGCCCTCTTCCTCGAGCGCGGCGGCAGCGAACTTGGTTTCCCACCCCGCGGCGCCGATCACCAGGACCTTGCGCAACACCAGCGAGTCGCGCAGCAGGGCAGATGCGACGGACCCGTTCGCACGCACCACGATGCTATCGGAGCCGCCGGCAAGAGTGACAGTCGCACCGGCGTTCCGAATTTGCACGGTGTCGATCGCGCCGATGTCGTCGGAGATCGCCACGCTGGTCCCGGTTGGGGCCGCAACGCCGACGCGCATGCCACCACCGGGTCGCGCGATCGGCTCGACTTCCGCCATCACCGGCGGTAGATCCCCACTCCAGCCAACCTGGCTCCCGGCTGCGGCGAGCGCGGCGAGCCAGGCCCGCTCTACGCGCGACGGTACACTGTCCAATCGCAGGTCGATACGTCGTGGCGCAATCGGGGCACGACTCCAGATGGCGAGTTCACCGGCGGTCACTCCCCGGGCGGCAATCGAGGTACCAGCGGCGCCGACGGGCGGTCGTAGCGAGAGCCAGAGCAACCCCACCAACGCTGCGAGCACGATTGCGCGCAGCACGTACTCCAGTCGACGCCTCACTTCAACGCGTGAGAGCATAGACGATGATGTTCACGCCGAAGCGCGTGTTGTCGATGGTCGAGAAGCGCTTCGCATCGGGATCGTAGTTCCACTCCGAGCTGTAATCCTTGCTGCTGTACAGCACGCCGATCCGATTGCCCTCCATCACCACCTGCAGATTCTTGTGGACGAGATTGTCGCCCCAGCCGTTGAGCTCGTGACTCGTCGTCGGCGGGCCGTCATCGAACTTGAAGAAGCAGCGGTAGATCTCGTGATCGTTGGGCAGATCGACGGGCTTCGAGAAGCTACGCGTCAGCTCCTCCATTGCGGTGTTGTGAAAGACGCCACCCACGTCGTGATTGTGGTCGTCGATGAACAGCATCCCGCCCCGTTCCACCAGCTTCCGCACATTTCTGCGCTCGGCCTCGCTGAATCGGAACGGCAGATGTCCGGTGAGATAGACGAATGGGTACTCGAAGATCGCATCGGAGCCGAGCGGGATGTTCACGCCGGACGGCGCGACGGCGATCGAGGTGTAGCGGGCGATCGAGTCGATGATGTTGGCCGGCAGCACCGGCGCGCTGTCCCAGTCGCCCGAGTCGTACTGGCCGGTGCAGAAAATGAATTCACTCGTCATCTGCGCGACCATTGGCCGAGCGGCCGTACTTCCGGCGGCGGCTCGAGTGCGCGACGCGCGCGCAGCAAAGGCGTAGTCGCATCGCGACCGGTGCGAATCGCATCCGAGACTTCGCCGAGGGCGCCGGCGAAGGCCGGCACGGTCTGCAACGCGGCGACGCGGAGCAGGGCCAGTTCGATCACCGCGCGCCGCGGATCCTTCTCGAGCAGATCCACCATCGCGTAGAATCGACGCGTGAGATCGAGCCGGGCGGAATCAGCGAAGGAGCGCGGAGTGCGCACGCTCGAGCTTCCCTTGTCCTTCCCGGTCAATCGCACCCGCTCGATGTTGACGACGATCTTTGGCGGCGCACCGCGCAGATACAGTCGATTGGCGAGTCGCGCGCGATCGAGCGCCGCCAGCGCAACGCGCATCGGCGGGAGCGCCGGACCCGGCTCGGCGATCTTGAGCGAACGTACCGCCTGCCAGAGTGCGGTGTACGCCGCCTTGAGATCCGGGTTCTTGGCGCCCGAGATCACGTCCGGCGATTCCATTTCTTCGACCGTCGCCGGCGCGTCGCCAGGTTTTGGCTCCGCCACATCCTCGCCGGCGCCCTCGGCTTCGGTCAGAATCTGCTGGACTCGTCTCCGAATCCCGTCTTCCTGATTGCCGATGTCGGTCGAGCGCTTCACCAGCTCGTCACGCGACATTTTCGGTTGCTCACGCACGAGCTGCTCGGTCAGCGCGATCAGCATTCGCTGACTGACGGCAGATGTATCGAGCGGCAGCGGGGCCGCTGCTTCGATGGCGAGCGAATCGTACTCGCCCGCGCGTGCGATTCTTATGGTGCGAGTGTCGGAGGTCGCGACAGCCGGACCGCTCACCGTGTTCCCATCCTGCGCGACCGCGCGAATCGACAGCACGTCTCCTTCGCCGAGCTTGAGCGATGCGAGATCGAGAGTCGCATTGAGGATCCCGCTCCGGGCACCGTCGAAGTGGACGACGGGCGTGTTCACAGTTCGCGCCTTGAAGATCTCGCCCGAGCCGGTGGTGATCATGTACTCGAAGTAGCCGCTGCTTACGCCGATGTCGTCGCTGACGTTCGCGTTCAGCTTCACGACAAGCCGCGGCGTGCGCAGAGTGGTATCGCGGCGAGGAGAGGTGAGTGCGATTTTGGGCGGAGCATCGGCGATCGGAGCGAGCACGATGACGCGCTCGAAGCTACGATCCCGGAGCGTGATCGCAGTCGGCTTTGTTGGCATCGTAAACGCGAATCCCCAACCGCCATCGGCGCGGACGATTCGAATCGGTGCCGGTTGCGATGCTGTCAGACCGTCAGGTGAGCCGCTCCCGCGAACAGTGATCGCGCTACCGGAGAGTCCGGACACGGTCGCAGGATCGTCGAGCGTGATGGTGCGACCGCCGGCGTACGCGGGTGGAGTGATGCTGACCCGGACGTCGTTCAGTCTGCTGCCGGCGGGAATGCCTGTGGATCCGCCCAGGCGTCCAAGGCCGGCGATCGCCCCCGAGCGTCCGGCGACCCCTGACTGCGCTACATATAGTAGTGCCAGCCCAATCGCCAGCGCCGCGATCCCGGGTACGAGATGCCTCCGCGCGGCGCGACTGGTCGTCGTCGAGATGTCGTGGCGCGCGATCGTCGACTCCATTCCCGCGACGAACGGCGAATCGCGGTGCTCGAGCGCGGTGACCAGCGAATAGTGCAGCGTCGGCACGTGCTCCTCGATCCAGAGGGCGACACGATGCAGCGATGCGAAATGCCGGCTTCGCCACAACATTGCCATCGCGACGACGACACCCGCGGCGAGCGCAACAGCTACAGCTGTGGCCGGCAGTCTTCCAGTGCTGCCAAGTGCTCCGCGCGCGAACGACATCAGGCCGACCAGGCCGCTCGCGATCGCGATGCCCCACATCAGCGCTCGGCCAATGGCCGCGGCCCCCAGTACGCGCTGAGTGGAGCGAATGCGTTCGTGAGCGGTCATGCTATTTTGGCGCGGGAGGCGGGAAGCGGGACGCGGGCTGGGCCGCCGACGTCTGACGATGCGTCAGCACTTGCCTTTCGACGACGCAGGAACAGCTCGGCGACTGCCGCGGCGATCGCCAGCGCGAACAGCCACGGAGCAATCGAAGATTTCCGATTCGTTGCCGGCTCGAACGCACTCCGGCTCGCAAGCGCGCCGGCACCAGCCAACTTCGCGATATCGCCAGGATCGGCGCGGAGGAGTGCGGTCACCGCGGCGCACGGGCGCGACAGCTCGGCGACGAGGCGGCCCCAATCAGATCTGATGACGAGATCGCCAACCGGGTTCGTGGGAATCGCGACCGAGCGCACGCATCCGCCGCCGTCGGGTTTCTCCACAGCGGCGGGCTCGCCGTCGTACCAGCGGCCAACCACTTCGGCGCCGCGCAAGGAATCCACGGGGTACGACCATCTTCGGACGAACGGCGCCACGACACCGCGCTCACCGACCGTCACCCCGCCAATTGTGTCAACGACGCTGCGTTGCACGGCGAATCGCGGCCGATCTGTCGTGGGCCAGATAACGGCGACTGCTGCTCTCGCCGCCGCGGTGTCTGGTGTCGGCGCTGCGATGGAAACCAATCTCGCTCGACCCGGCCATAGCTTCCGGATCGAATCAGTCGCAGCGTCGAGCTCTTCCCTGGCGAAGGGCGACACGATTACGAGCTCGAGACTGTCGGCGTCGCTACGCACTTCGCTGCCGGCCCGGAGCGCTGCGATCAAAGCTCCGCTCAGATTTCCGCGTCTCACGCTGGGACTCAACGCACCGATCCTGTCGGCGCCCGTACCGGCGACGAGTCGCGCCCCGGAGTCGAAGACGACGAGCGCATCGCCATCGCGATAAACCGCCCGCACACTGTCACGCAGCGCCGCAGTGTCTTTCAGCGATCTCGAGACGTCGGCGAGAATCACGCGCGCTGTAGGTCGGCGCGACGGCGTCAGCACCGGCTTCGCCAGCGCCGTACCGGCCGCGATGATCGTCAGCATCCGTAGCACCAGCACGGCGATGTCCGACGGACGGCGCGCCGCCGCTATCGCCTTTGCCTGCGAATCTGGGATGAACCGCGCCGTCGGCAGAATTCCAGCACGCGGCTGCCGGACCACGATGAAATGAAGTCCAAGAATCGCCGCCGCCACTGCCAGCGAAGCCAGGAAATATCCGGGCGCGAGAAGGGTCATCGCGACATCGAGACGCCGACGGCGCGTGCTGCAGTGATGCGTCGGATCAAGTGCTCCGCTGTCTCGTCGCCGACGACCACCGTCGCGTAACCGACCCCCGCGTCGCTGAAATCGTGCGCGATGCGCTCGCGCCAGGTCGCAAACGCCTCAACGTAAGCCGCGCGGGTCTCCCCGGTCAGCGCGCGACGAATGGTTGAAATCTCTGGATCGCTGACGGTCACGCTCTCGCGGGGCGGGTCGATCTCCTCGCGCGCGATCACGTGCAACGCCAGGACTTCGTGCCCAGCCGCAACCCACTTGCCTGCGACCGCCAACAGATCTTCCGCGTCGCCGAGCAGATCGGAGATCACCACGAGCCGGCCGGCGGACTGCGCGGCGACCGATACCGCCGACGCAAGCGGTTCCCTCCCATCCGGACGCGCTGACGAGACCGCGCGCATGATCTCGTGCAACACGCTGAGTCGCATCCGCGGAGCAACCATCAACGGCTCCGCGCGCCCCGCGACGACGAACCCGATCGGATCGCCACTGTTGCGCGCGACCGCGGCGAGTCCCACTCCGATCTCCGCCGCCAACTTCCACTTCCCGTTGGTCCCGGTTGGAAAAGCCATCGACGCGCTGGCATCGACCACGATCATCGTCGGGAGAATCGCGCGATCGTTCGAAAGTCTGATGTAAGCGCGGTCGCTGCGGCCGAACAGCTTCCAGTCGACCCGGCGCAGATCGTCGCCCTGACGGTACGGCCGGTACTCCGTGAATTCCGCCGAGATTCCGCGCAGCCGCGACGTGTGCGCGCCCGGCATCCCACCACGCACCACTCCGCGCGACGGCCACCGAATTCCCCGTACCGCGTCCAGGAGCGGCGCGAACTCATCGTAAGTGTTCACAGCATCGACTGTCATCGCTCGGCGTCTCCCGCGTCCCGCTTCCCGCCTCCCGCCTCCCGCTACAGCTTGATCTCGCTCTTCGGCGGCTTCACCTGCTCCAACAGGCGATCGATGATCTGCTCCGCGCTCACACCCTTCGCCTCGGCAGCGAAATTGGGCAGCACGCGATGCCTGAGCACCGGACGCGCCACGCGGACGATGTCGGCGGGTGACACCGCGAACCGGCCCGCAAGCAGCGCGTGAGCCTTGGCGCCAAGGATCAGCGCCTGACCCGCTCGCGGTCCCGCGCCCCAGCGCACGTACTTCTTTACCATCTCGTCGGCATCATTCTCCGACGGACGCGTCGCCCGAGCGAGGCGCGCCGCGAAAAGCAGCGCGGGCTCCGCGGCCGGAACATCGCGCACCATCCGCTGCAGTGCGCGCGTCGATTCGCCGCTGATCACCGGTTGCAGTGGCGCCGGATCTGCGCCCGTCGTCGCGCGCAGAATCCCGACCTCGGCTTCTTCGTCCGGATAACCGATGCGGACATCGAACAGGAATCGATCGAGCTGCGCTTCAGGCAAAGGATAGGTCCCTTCCTGCTCGATCGGATTCTGGGTCGCGAGAACGAAGAACGGCTCGGGCAGCGGCATCGTCTCGCCGGCGGCAGTCACGCGGTGCTCCTGCATCGCCTCGAGCAGCGCCGCCTGGGTGCGCGGCGGCGCGCGATTTATTTCGTCGGCGAGCAGAATGTTCGCGAACACCGGACCGCGAACGAATCGGAACGACCGCGCACCAGTCGCCGAATCTTCTTCCATGATCTCGGTGCCGGTGATGTCGCTCGGCACGAGATCCGGCGTGAACTGAATGCGCTTGAAGTCGAGATCCATCGCTTCGGCGACGCTGCGAATCATCAGCGTCTTGGCAAGACCCGGAACGCCGACGAGCAGCGCGTGACCGCCGGCGAGCAACGCCATCAGAATTTCCTCGACGACGTTCTCCTGCCCGACGATGCGCTTCCCGACTTCGGTGCGCAGCCGCGCCGCCGAAGCGAGCAGCTCTTCGCGCGAAGTGCTTGAGGGTTTTGCTGAGACCGATTGGAGGGCCATTGGAAGCCGGGTCGGAAGTCGCGCTGCTCGCAATGCAGGACCGGAAAATTAACGTGTTGCGACGGGCTTGACCGCTCCCGATATTACTCGCCCTACCTACCGGGAACCATGAAGAAATCACGTCGCGACTTTCTCAAGCAGACCGGCATGGCGGCTGCGGCCCTCGCCGCCACCAATACGCTCTCGCCCCGCAAAGCGTTCGGCTCGCTCATTCACGCGCCGGTGGAGATGCCGGATGATGCCGATGTCCGCGCCCTCATGATGACGGCGATCAACACCGCCAGGATGGCGGGCGCCAGTTATTCGGACGTCCGCATCGGCCGCTACCGTAACAGCTTCGTGTTTACGCGCGAGCAACAGATCGTTAACACCGTAGATACAGACGACATCGGCGCCGGCGTGCGCGCGCTCGTAAACGGCACCTGGGGATTCGGCGCAACCAAGACTCTCACCACGGATGGTGTTGCCGCCGCGGCGCGCGAAGCAGTCGCAATCGCCAAAGCCAATCGCATCGCGCAGGGCCAGCCTGTCCAGCTCGCGCCAGTCCAGGCGTATCCGAACGCGACGTGGAAGAGCTCTTTCCAGATCGATCCGTTCACGATCCCGATCGAGCAGCGCGCCGATCTCCTGCTCAAGGCCAACGCCGAAGCGCTCAAGATCAAGGGCGTGCGCTTCGTCAACTCTGGAATGTTCTTCGTCAAGGAAGATCGCAACTTCGCTTCGACCGAAGGCTCGGTGATCTCGCAAACTCTCGTGCGCGTCGCCGTTCCCTTCACCGTCACCGCGATCGCGCCCGACAACTCTGATTTCCAGACCCGCGGCAACGTCGTCGCGCCGGC
>DATFGW010000135.1:0-10094 GCA_035249045.1 Gemmatimonadaceae bacterium
AGCGGATTGTTGTCGGTCTTCATCGCGCGCAGCTTGGCGACCCACTTGGCGGGCTCCCAGTACCCGACCTGGGAATCGTTGAGCGATGTCGTCACCAGCATCCACGGATAATCCTTGTGCGCGACGTTGTCGTACGGTGAGTACGAGCGCATATAGGCGTACTGGGTAGAATCGTGCGGATCTCCCCACTGCTGCCACTCCTGCGCGGTGAGCGGAATCGACGCGTCCATCATGGTGTTGATGACATCGACGAACGGCACGTCGGCGACGATCGCGCGGTAGAGATCGGGGCGCATGTTGGCGACGGCGCCCATCAACAGTCCGCCGGCGCTGCCGCCGTTGGCGATCAGCTTCTCCTTCGACGTGTACTTGTTGTCGACGAGATACTGCCCGACGTCGACGAAATCGTTGAAGGTGTTCTTTTTGTTCATCATCTTGCCCTGATCGTACCACGCGCGGCCCATCTCCTGGCCACCGCGGATGTGGGCAATGGCGTAGCCGAAGCCGCGATCGACCAGACTGAGGACGTTGGAGTTGAATCCAGCCTCAGTCGTCGAGCCGTACGAGCCGTAGGCGTACTCGAGGAGCGGATGGGTGCCGTCCTGCTTCCAGTTTTTGCCGACGATCAGGGACACCGGCACCATCGCTCCGTCGCGAGCGCGGACCATGAAGCGCTTGACCTGGTACTTCGATGGGTCGAAGCCGGGGACGTCGAGCTTCTTCTTCACCACGCGCTGGCGAGTCGCCATCGAGTAGTCGTACGTCGTCGGCGGCGTCACCATCGATTGATACGAGAATCGCAAGGTGTCGGAATCGAACTCCGCGTTGCCGGTCGGATTCACGGCGTAGGCGGGTTCGGGGAAGGTAATGTAGAAAGGCGCGCGTCTCGTTTTGAGATCCAACACGCGCAGCCGGCGCAGCCCTCCCGAGCGCTGCACGACGACGAGATGATTCTTGAACGGCTCGAGGTACTCGATGAAGACCGAATCGCTGGTGGGGATGAAGTCAGTCCACTGACCGTTGCCGATCTGGTCGTCGGCGATGCGCATGACTTTGAAATTCTGCGCGCCATCGTTGGTCGTCATCAGGAACGCGCCATCGATGTGATCGACCTGGTACTCGACGTTGGGTCTGCGCGCCGCGAGCACGATCGGAGCGGCGAACGGATTCGAGGTCGGGATCGCGCGCCACTCCGACGACGTGAAGCCGTCGTCGGGAATCACGATGTACTTGCCGTCCTTGGTCCGCCCGACGCCGACGTTGTCGAGCACGTCGTTCTCGTGGAACACTTCGACGTCGCTCGACCTCGGCGTTCCCACCACGTGCCGCCAGACTGCGTCCGATCGACGGGCAGAATCCGCTGTCTGATAGAACAAAACGGTGTCGTTCGCCCAGGCGACCGATGGTACCACGCGTGAAATCGAGTCCGCGAGCAGTTTTCCGGTGTTGAGATCCTTGATGTAGAGAGTATAGACGCGGAGCGCGGTGGTGTCGTGCAGATAGGCGAGCCGATTGCCGCTCGGCGTGATCGCCCAGTCGCCGACACTCGAGAACTTCTTGCCGACGGCGAGTGCGTTGTCGTCGAGAAAGACCTGTTCGGGCGCGTTCAGCGAGCCTTTGCGCCGCACCCGAATCGCGTAGCTCTTTCCCTTCTCGGTGCGGGTCGAGTAGTAGTACCCGTTTTCGCGGTACGGCACCGAGACGTCGGTCTCCTTGATGCGCGACAACATCTCGTCGTACAGCTTCTTCTGGAGAGCCTCGGTTCGCCTCATCTTCGCGTCGGTATACGCATTCTCGGCGTTGAGGTAGGCGATGACGTCGGGGTTGGTCTTCTCGCGCAGCCAGAAGTAGTTGTCGGTGCGGACTTCGCCGTGGAGGGTGTCGATTTTCGGGTGGAGGGTTGCGACGGGGGGTCGGAGGTCCTGCGCGTTGGCGGTCGATACAACTATAGAAAGAGCTAGAGCTGAGAGGAGGGCGACGTCGCGCATCGTTGGCTCGGTTGGAAGTTCGAGTCTGTTTTAGGGCCTCGCTGGGGGGGTGTCAAGGTTTGCCCCCATCACATTGGCGGGGCGCTGCGGCGGGATCTAACAGTACTGAAGCACGGAGCCGATAGCTGGATAGCAGCTACGCCGAGAGCGGTTTGTTTGGGATCGCGTCGTTGCCCAAACGATCCAGCAGGCCATGGAGCATCCTTCGCACCTCGATCAGCTGCTCGAGTAATGTTGCTGCCTGATCTTTCGATATTAGCTCCATGTCGCGTGCGGCCAGCAAATGGTACTCGAGCTCGAACGCGGAGTTGAGCGCGATGCGAAGGAACCGGGCGAACTCCTTGTCGGTCGACTGGCGTCGGCCTTCGACAATATTCGTCGGGATCGACATCGCCGCCCTGACGAGCTGACTACGCGTTGCGACATCGGCGGCGCGCCGAATCCCTTTTGCCACCCGGTACGTGTGGATGCCCAATGCGTGCGCCTTCTGCCACACGAGCAAGTTCTTGAAATCACTCATGGTCAGCAAAGTGACTTCACTACGCCCTAACGCCACATCGATCCATTCCCACCACTTCCAATATCTCAGGAAATGTCCCGATCCAGAATGCCACAGCTCTGAGCGTAGCTGCTTACCAGCTATCGGCTCCGTGCTTCAGTATTGTTAGATGCCCGCCACGCCCGTACCAACTACAGACAGCCCCAGACCATGAAAGCCCCGAAACTCCTCGCGATCTGCTGTTTGCTCTCGGCTTGCGCAACTGCAACCTTGCGCCTCCAACCCGTCCCCACCCTCGTCCCCGCCAGTCCGAACACAGTCGGGATGGATCCCAAACTCAGCCACAAACTCGACTCCATCGTCGAGTCCGCAATCCGCAACGGCGCCGCCCCCGGCGTTGCCCTGGCCGTCGGCCGCTACGGCCGCCTCCTCCACCTCCGCGGCTACGGCCGCATCGACACCGCGGCCAACTCGGCGAGGGTCACGGATTCGACGATGTTCGACATGGCTTCGCTCACCAAAGTCGTGGCCACCACTACGGCCGCGATGATCCTCGAAGACGAAGGTCGGTTGAACCTCGACGCGCCCGTCGCGAGCTACCTCCCCGAGCTCAACGACTCCGCCAAGGCGAAAATCACGGTGCGAATGATTCTCACCCACAGCGCCGGCTTCGAGGCGTTCGCGCCACTCTGGAAAGACACCAGGGGACGAGCAGAGTATCTCGCCAAGATCAACGCCCGCCCGCTCGCCTACACCCCCGGCGACAGCGTCATCTACAGCGATTGGGATTTCGTCCTCGCCGGCCTCGTCGTCGAGCGAATTACCGGGATGCCGCTCGATCAGTTCGTCGCGACGCGAGTCTGGCAACCACTCGGCATGCGCGACACCGGATTCAACCCACTCGCGCCCGGTGAAATTCCGCCCGATAGCGCGTGCACCGCCGGCTTTCGCGCCGACAGTCCGCTGCTCGATCGCATCGCGTTCACTGAGATCGACACCGTGTATCGGCACATCCACGTCCACGGCATCGTCCACGACGAGAACGCATGCGCACTCGGCGGCGTCGCGGGACATGCCGGATTGTTTTCGTCGGCGCGCGACGTCGCGATCTTCGTCCAGATGCTCCTCAACGGCGGTCAATACAACGGCGTGCGACTGATTCAGCCGACCACCGTCGCGCGCTGGACCGCGCGTCAGGGCGCGCACTCGAGCCGCGCCATCGGCTGGGACACTCCGTCGGAGCGCTCGAGCGCCGGCCACTACTTCTCGCCGCGCTCCTTCGGCCACACCGGATTTACGGGAACGAGCATCTGGGTCGATCCCGAGCGCGGGCTGTTCGTCGTGCTGCTCACCAACCGGGTCGATCCAACCCGCGCCAATCTCCGGAACGAGCCCCTGCGCCGCGACATCGCCGACGCTGTCCAGGCCGCAATACTCGACGCCCCGCTGATCGAGTGGCGGCCCCGCGAACCCGTTGTACGCTGATAGCTAATTAGCATCGGCGCCGATGTTGGCGCGCGCGAGGATGTGGAATCTCGTCACGGATGCAGGCCGTCTCTACATCGCCAGCGGGAATCGACGGCTACGCCGTCTGAAGAAGGATGCCGAAGACTTCTAGGCCTTCAAGAAGATGCGGAAGTAGAAAGCTCTAGATCTGCGAATCTGCGAGCCCAGTCTGCGTCGGCGTCATCATCTCCGCCCCGTTCTCGGTGATCGCCATGATGTCCTCGAGCCTGATCCCGAACTTCCCGTACTGATAGATCCCCGGCTCATCGCTGAACGTCATTCCGGGCTCGAGCATCACCTGGCTGCCGCGCACGAGGTACGGCCACTCATGCCCCTCCAGCCCAATCCCGTGGCCGAGTCGGTGGGTGAAGGTGCGGTAGTCGGGGCCGTAGCCGGCGTCGGTGATGACCTTGCGCGCGACGGCATCGACCTCGCCGCACATCTTCCCTGGCGCCGCGAAGGCGACGGCGCGCGCCTGCGCTTCGTGTACGACGTCGAAGACTTTCTTCATCTCCGCCGTCGGTGTTCCGAACACCACCGTGCGGGTCATGTCGGATTGGTAGCCGTGCACGCTCAATCCGCCGTCGACGAGCACGATCTGGTTCTCCTCGAGTGAGCGCGGCTTCGGCAATCCGTGCGGGTACGCCGAGGATTCTCCGAACAACACCAGCGCGCCGCCCTGATATCCGAGCTTCCGCATCTCGCTAGACACATTCTGCGCCAGCTCGGCCTGGGTCATCCCGACGCGCAGGGTCCTGAACGCCGCGCGATAAGCCTCGAGGGTCGTCTGATTGGCGAACTTCATGATCTCGATCTCGTGCGCCGACTTCACGCCGCGACATCTGTTGATGACGTTCGCCGCGGTGGCGAACTGCAGGCCGGGCCGGGCCAGCGCGAGCTCGGTGAGCACGAAGGTGCGCGCGCTCGGATCGATCGCGAGCCGACCGGTGCCGATCCCGAGGTCGCGCATCGTGTCGGCGATGAGGGCTTCAGGATTCTGATCTTCCTGCCACACCCGAATGTCGAACCGTCCGCCGACCTGGTCTTCGGCGCGCTGCTGCTCGAACGCCGGCGCGATCACGACCGGACGGCCCGAGATCGGTAGCAGAAACGCGAACAATCTCTCGCTGCGACCCCATTCGATGCCGGCGAAGTAGGTCATGTTGGGGCCGGGCTCGACGAGCATCGCCGAGAAGTCGAGCTGGCGAAGGATCCGCCGGGCAGAGTCACGACGTTGCTCGCGTTCGGCTTCGCTGATGGGGGCGGGGGGAAGCGGGAGGCGGGAAGGGGGAAGCGGGAGGCGGGAAGCGGGAAGCGGCGATGCGGGGGCAGGGCTCTCGATGTTTCGCAGCGAGGGAGACAGGCCGAGGGCGGCGGTGAGGACGGAGGTGCGCTGGAGGAATTCTCTTCTTTGCATGGGCGGGTCCTTGGCTGCAGTGTCTCGAATTTCGGCTATGGCCTCACACCGCCATGCGCGCGAGCTGCAGCATCCAGTGAGTCGTAGACGGCGCGCTTAAAACCTGTTCTCGCAGCTATCTCCGGCCCGATCTCCAACAGCGCGTCGGTGGCCCGATTGTACCTCGGCCAGAACGGCCACTTCCCGGCCGTCGGCGCGCCGTTCGGGTCCGCTGAAGTCGCGAACGCGACCCAGTAATCACTCATCGCCTCGGCGACCGTCGAATCGTACGACGTCGTCCCCGCGCTCGGCTGCAATGGATGCGGGCGCCCGAAGACGAAAGTGATCTCGGCGCTGTGATACGCGCCGCGCTGACGATTCGCGCTGTCGTCGCCGACTCTCGAAAAAATGTAGAGATAGGTCGGAGCGCCGCGCGCCGACATGAGCCGGGCGAACGAGCGCGTCGGCGCGCCCATCCACTCGTCGCCTTCGTCGCGATTGCTCCCGACAATCACCGGGACGATGTTGGCGTTGCCGGCGAGAATCGCGGAATCAACCGGATGCGGCAGCACCCAACCATCGACGGTCGGCCAGAACCGAGGCTCACCTTCTCTGCCGAGGTGCAGCGACGCCTGGAGCACCGCGTTCGCGTCGAGCGCGCGCAATCGCGATGCAGCATCGACGCCGTCACCGCTCACGCCGAGCGAGTCGGCGAGCTGCCGCGCGGCGGCTGCCGCACTTGCGCGTGGAGCGATGCCGACACCGACTCCAGTTCCGCTCTCGAGAATGGCGCGCTGGAACAGGCCCTTCGCCAGGGGCGATGCGATCAGCGATCCAACGCTCATGCCGCCCGCGGATTCTCCGAAGATCGTGACACGCGACGGATCGCCACCGAAGCGCGAGATGTTGCGCTTCACCCATTGTAGTGCCGCGATCTGGTCGAGCAATCCATAGTTGCCGGCCGCGTGGTGCGGAGAGCCCGCCGCGAGCGCCGGGTGCGCCAGAAATCCAAACGCCCCGAGCCGATAGTTGAGGGTGACGACGACGGCGCCTTTCTGGGCGAGTCGCGCGCCGTTGTGCCGCTCTTCACCGCCGAATCCGGCGAAGAATCCGCCGCCGTGGATCCAGACCATCACCGGCTTTTTCGCGCGCGCGTCGAGTGAAGCCGTCCAGACGTTGAGGTAGAGACAATCTTCCGAGATTCCGGCCGCGAACGGATCGATGTCGGAGTACGGCTGGTGTTGAATGCAATTATGGCCGAGCACCTTTGCGCCGCGCACGCCCGACCACGATTTCGCGGGTTGCGGCGGCTGCCAGCGCAGCGCACCGACCGGAGGAGCAGCGTAAGGGATCCCGCGAAACACGAGCACCCCGGTCGCGGAATCGACGGCGCCCTCGAGGGTGCCGGTGGCGATGGTGACGCGTGGCTCTTTCTGAATGAGCGCAGCGGTGAGGACAGCTGCGAGGCAGGGGACGGCGACGAAGCCGAGTGCGCGCTTGATCATGGCTAGATCATGGCTCTCGGCTCGGGGGAGGGCAAGTGTTACATATCGGCGTATGGTCCGCGTCGCTTCGTATGCATCTAACAGTGCTGAAGCACGGAGCCGATAGCTGCTGAGCGACTATCGGCTCGTGCTTTCTCTCATGTGGTGGCACGCCGAAGCGCTCCAGTCGTTACTGCACAGTGACTGACCCCGCCATCCCCGGGTGGATGTTGCAGTGGTACGGATAAATGCCTGCAACCGCGAAGGTCCGCTGCACCGACTTGTTGGCGTTCGCGCCGGGGATGTCGGCCGGCGTCGCGGCGACGCGGTTGTCGAAGGTGACGTTGTGACCGACCGATCCAAAGGCGAACGTCATCGTCTCGCCGGCATTGATGGTGAGATTGCCCGGCGTGAAGACGAGCGTCGGTTTCGCTTCTACCGTTGCAGGTGGAGGAGGAGGCGGTGGACCACCGCCACCCCCACCGCCATAAGGGCCGGTGCCGCTACCGCACGCGAGTGCGGCGGCAAGGGAAAGTGCGATGCTGAGACTGCGAATGTGGCGCGACATAAAACCAACCCGTGTTCGTGTGAATGATCCAGCTGACATCGGTACGTACGCCGGTTGGTTCCGAGTGTTGCGGGGAACGGATGGTATGGTTCAAAATTTCGGGTGACGCCTACATCAGATTCAGCTTTACGGGAAGTTGCGGAGTACAGAGCGCCTCGCTTCAGGACTGTCAGACGCCCGCCGAATCGCCCGAATCTGTCTGCCGAGATGCCGGGAGCCTCAAAGTGAAAGTCGACCCGACGCCGACCTCACTCCGCACCGTCAGCTCCCCGTTCATCCTCCGCGCCAATCCGCGACTGATCGCCAGCCCGAGTCCAAACCCCTTCTGCCGGCCCGACAACGCGGCCGCCGTGCCCGTCACCTGCACGAACGCCTCGAAGATTTTCTCCAATTGATCGGCCGGAATTCCGCGACCTGTGTCGGCGACGCTGATCTGAGTGTTCTCGCCGTCCGACGCGCAAGTAATGGTGATGCGACCGCCGGCCGGCGTGAACTTCACCGCGTTGGTTAGAAGATTGAGCAGGATCTGCTGCAGCCGGTCGGGATCGGCGATGATCTTCACCGACGGATCGCACGAGATGCGCTCGTACCGGATCCCGCTCTGCTCCATGCGCGGTCCGATCAGCGATTCAGTCTCGGCGACGACGGCGTCGGCGGTGAGAGTACGAAGGTCGGGCGCGGCGATCTCGCCCGCGTTCAGGCGCGCGAAGTTGAGGACGTCTTCGATCAGGCCCAGCACGTACTCACTCGCTTTCTTGACGCGCTGCAGGTCGTCGCGCTGCGCGTCGGTGAGCTCGCCGCGGATTCCCATCAACAGGATCTCGGCGTAACCCGAGATCGATCCGATCGGGGTGCGCAGGTCGTGCGACATCATCGACAGCAACGCCGAGTTGCGGCGATTGGCTTCTTCGGCGGTGCGACGCGCGCGGACGAGCTCGTCTTCCCATTTCCGTCGCTCGCGCAGCTGCATCAGCACGCCGTCATAGAGAGTCTCGCCGGCGGCATCGCGCGAGGTGAAGCTGGCGAGAAACGCGACGTCGCCGCGGCTGCCATCGTTGTCACCACCGCCGCCTGCCGCGGCGCCGCTTCCGGCGCACCGCATCGTGATAAACAGCTCATTCGCCGCCGACTGCAGCCGGAGCATCGGGAAGAGATGGGTCGTGTAGAAGATTCGGCTCGCGACGGTAAGCAGCGATTCGAACGGCTTGCCTACGACAGCCGCGCGATCGACGCCGAGTTGCTCGAGGAGGGTGGTGTTGATGTCGCGGACGGTGCCGTCGTCGGCGAAGGAGATGAAGCCTGCGGGAGCCCGATCGATCAGACCCTGCATCGTGAAGCGCTATTGATGCGCCAGCTCGACATCCCGGTGCGTGCCGGCCTGCGCCAGATAAGCTTTGACGGCGGCGATGGTTTCTTCCGGATGACTCATGTGCGGGCAGTGACCGGTCGCCTGCAGATTGTGCAGAGTGCTGCCGGGCAGCTGGCGCGCGAGATAGTCGCCGACGCTGTCGGGCGCGATGATGTCGTCGGAGCACTGGAGCACCAGCGACGGCACTTTCACTTTGTGGAGATCGCCGCGATTGTCGGCGAAGAAAGTGGCCTCGGCGAAGCGGCGCGCAATTACCGGATCGGTGGAGCAGAAGCTCTCGGTCAGCTCGGCGGAGAGCTCGGGCCGATCGGGATTCTTCATGATCGCCGGCGCCAGGAAGTTCGCCCAACCGATGTAGTTCTTGTCCATGGTGTCGAGGAGCTCTTCGATGTCGCGCTTCTCGAACCCGCCGACGTACGATTCGTCGTTGATGTAGCGCGGCGAGGGGCCGACCATGACCAGGTGGGCGAACAGCGACGGCTCGCGGTTCGCGGCGAGCACGCCGATCATCCCGCTCACCGAGTGGCCGACGAAGACCACGTCGCGGATGTCGAGCGCGTGGATCACGTCGAGCACGTCCTGGGCGTAGCCCTCGAGGGTGGAGTAGCGGCGGGCGTCGTAGGCCTTGAGATCGGACTTGCCGGAACCGACGTAGTCGAACAGGACGATCTTGTAATCCTCGGCAAAGGCCGGGGTCATGAACCGCCACATGTTCTGGTCGCAGCCGAAGCCGTGGGCGAACAGCATAGGTTGCGTGCCGTGGCCGGAGACTTTGACGTTGTTCCGGGTCAGAACGGATGAGTTCATGGCGGAAAGAGTCTGCAGAAACGGGGCCTAGTTTTCGGAGTCGGGGCCTGGTTCTTCGGATTCGGGGACTCGTGAGCTTCGGAGGGCAGAATCCGAGACTTTTAATTCCCGTCCCCCCGCGATAATCTTCCGCCTATCAGGAGAACCCCTGTCGACTTCCTATTCGATCGACGCAAAAAACCAGCTCGTCACCACCCGAATCTGGGGAACGGTTACGGAAGCCGAGATCTACGAGCACAACAAAAAGTTGCGCACGGATCCGGATTTCGTGCCGAGTTATCGGCAGCTCGTCGATCTGACCGGGATCACCGAGATCAAGGTTGGGACGAATCTGATCAACGAGACTTCGCTCGATCAGTTTTTTGCGCCGGGCACCCGTCGCGCCTTCATCGCGTCCGACGACGCGGCGTTCGGGATGGCGAGGATGTTCGCGTTGCGCGCGGAAGGGCTGGGGCAGGTGATCGAAGTTTTTAGGGA
>DATFGW010000136.1:0-18325 GCA_035249045.1 Gemmatimonadaceae bacterium
AGCTGGATCTGGTCGGTGAAGAACTTCGGCTGATTGCCGCCGGCGCCCTTGGTGGTCTGCCAATGCAGGTAGGTCACCTCGAACGGGATCTTCGCCTTGCCTTGCTCGAACGAGTACAGGTTCGAGAATGAGATGCCGCCGCCGAAGCGATGCTCGGTCTGCGCCGTCTCCTGATCGAGGGTGGAGGCGTCGAGGGTAAGGTCGGCAAAACCGGTGGTGGCTGCCGGGATCGTGAAGGTGCCGGTGTAGTGATCTTCCTGCTTGTTGCGGTACATGTACCAGCCGGACACCGCGAAGAAATCGTTCACCACAATGCGCGGCGCAGTCTCGAACTCGAATGCGCTGCCGAGTTTGCGATCAACAGTCTGGCGACGATAGAGCGGCGCCAGCTCCTCGTTCGGCAGATCGGTGATGCGCATCGTTTGCTGGTCGGCGAACGGCTTGTTGAAGCGCAGCACGAACGATTCCCAGAAGCGGCTGCCGAGCAGGATGTCGGTGAACCATCTGCCTTCGATCGCCTTGGCCCCGCGACCGGTGCCGATGTCGATGAAGTTGTCCGCTGATTCGACCTCGCCGCTCGGGATGCGGAAGACGCCACCGATGGCAGTGCGAAGATTGAAGCCGTGTGGAGACATCCGTGCTTCGGTGCTGCCGCCAAAAGTGTCGAACAGCGAGAACTTGCCGCCAACGTCGATGTCACCGATGTGCGACCGTCCGACCGACTCGAGAGGAGCGGCGGCGACACCGAACAACGGATCACTCAGGATCCGCTGCGCATCGCGAAGGCTCAGCCGCGTCTGCGCGGCGAAGGGGCCGGTGGTGTTCGGGTCGATGCTCGTGACGCCGAACTGGTTGTAAAGCGCGCGAAATGCCGCGACGCGAGCTTCGATTGCCAGCTGCGCATCGGTGCCGGCGATCGGCACGAAGGGCGAGGTCGTGTAGATCTGATTCACGCCGCCCGCAAATGCACGGGAGTTCGCGATCAAGGATTGGGCGCTCGCCTGATTGGCGAGGAGAGCGGGACAGGAGGGCGATGCCGCCGGATTTGCCTGGCACGCTGCCAGCGACCCCTCGAGGGTGTTGGCTGCAGTCGTGAACTGGGCAAGCAGCGCAGCGTTTTGCGCGGCCGCCCCCTGCACGGCGAGGGCTGGATTGAATCCAAGATTGCCGTTGGTGCCGGCGGTGTTGACGCTGAAGAACGCAGACGATTGAGTCTTGACGTAAGGGATCTGCACGCCAACCGAGAACCTCTTGGACAAGCCTGCCTCGAAGACTAGCGGGATGGCCGTGACGTGATCCCGCAGGTTCACCACCGTGTTGCCCAGGGTCGCGTACCAGGTCGGATTCCCGGTGAGGCTCTGGAGTCCGGCCTGGAGACTGGCGAGGTTGGGGAACTGCTTAACGCCGATGGTGTCGAGCGTAAAATCGATTCCCAATGGCTCCAGCGCGCCGTCCGGCCTGCCTGGCGTGTCCATTCCGTAGCGTTCGTTGAACCAGGTCCACTGCCCGACGATGCGCATGCGAAAGACTCCGCGGGGGAGCACCAGGGCGTCGTCGCCGACACCGAGCACGCGCTGAGCGCTGCCGGGAGTGGCAAATGTCGCGATGCAAGCCAGTGCTACGGTGGAAACGCGGACCAAAAGACGGCGCATAGATTCTCCGCACGATGTTGAAAGCTGGAAGGCGATCGTCTGAGTCAGGACGGTCGCTGGCGGGGGAGACGTTATCATTCCGTCAAAGGTTTTGTCAACTGAAATTCGTCGCCGCGCGAGGGCCGCCAACGCGCTTGTTGGAGCCGTTTTACGCCCGTAGCTTTGTCATGCGCCGCGGCAAAAGCTCAGTCGGTCCTTTCTTCTCAGCTCGGGTGGCGAAACCGGTAGACGCGAGGGACTTAAAATCCCTTGGGATAAGATCCCATGCGGGTTCGATCCCCGCCCCGAGCATCTCGCATCTGGCAGCTAAGGAGAGCTTCGCCAACCGGTGTACCGCCCGCACAGGGTTGCAACGGAACGGGTGCGAGTTTTCAGTCGCACAGCTGAAGCCTGTAGTTCACTGGTGCGCTGACTTTTCACGGTGGGCGAAGGCGCCCGTGGTTTTCCGGGTGTGCCCGGATCCGTAACGGTGGCGTCCCGGCGTTGTGCACTGGCGACTCGCCACTATGCTTCTCTCACACCTCGCACCCGTTCAGTTGCAGTTCCCTGAAACCAGCTTGCAGTTCCCTGAAACCAGCGCCGCGCACGGATCCATGAATGCCTGACCGGCCCCCTCCCCCCGGCTCGAACGCGATCAGCCGGGTGATGCTGGTCGTGAATCCGGCATCCCGGCGCGGCGCCCGCATCCGGCAAAAAGCGATCGATGCCTTCTCGAACGCCGGAGTCGGTTGCGACGTCATGTTGACGGCGGCTCCCGGGCATGCCGCAACCCTCACCGCCGAACACGCTCAGAACTACGACGCGGTCTTCACACTCGGCGGTGATGGAACCGTGATGGAGGTGCTCGGCGAACTTGCGCATCGCGGACCGCCGGTCGGGGTGCTGGCCGGTGGTACGGGCAACGTGGTCGCGCGTACCCTCGGCATCCCGCTCAATCCGCTGCGGGCCGTGCCACTACTGCTCGATGGGGATCAGGCGACTCTCGATCTCGGGCGGCTGGGCGACGGCCGCCGCTTCGCGATCGGCGTCGGCGTGGGCCTGGATGCTACGATGATCGCGGAGGCGCCCGCCCGCCTGAAGAAACGGTTCGGATTCATGGCGTACGTGATCGGCGGCTATAAAGCGGTGATCCGCAACAAGAAGTTCTCTCTGCGTCTCACCGTGGACGGCGCCCTCTACGAGCGCACAGCCTCGGCGGTGCTGGTGGCGAACTTCGGCGCCGTTCTCAACGATCTTGTGTCCTTTGGCCACGGAATCGTCCACGACGATGGCCTGCTCAACGCCTGCGTCTTCTCTCCCGACACCTTTTGGGATGCAATGCGGATCCTCTGGCGAATGGTGCGGAAGGATTTCAGAGCCGACCCGTGCCTGTTCTATAAGTCCGGCCGCGATTTCCTGATCGAGACCTCTCCGGCGATGCCCGCTCAGGCGGATGGCGAGCTGCTCCCGTCGTCCCGGATCTCCGTCGCGGTTGATCCGCTCGCCGCCCGGCTTCTCATTCCAAAAAAACAATCGAGGAAGTGAAGGATGGTACCAAAAAAAAGGGCGGGCATTTCTGCCCGCCCTTCGGGAGGTTGCGGTCGGCAACGTCAGTATTAGAACGGTAGCTCCTCTTCGGTTGTGCCGACCAATGCCGAGCTCGATGCCAGCTTCTTTTCGTCCTTGGCATCGGTGTTCGTTGGGCTCGCAGCCTTGGGTGGCCAGATCACACCGTCGCACGATCGGTTCTGGCACTTGTAGTCCGGCGCGCGTGGATTCCGCTTGGTAAGACGGTTGTCCCACATGCGACCGCCGCACTTGGGACAGCTCACCATTTCGGTGTCCGTCAGCATCGATGCCGGCATCGGCGACGCGACGCCATTCGCTGTCACCGGCGCGACCACCAGTCCCGCTTTGCCGTATCGCCGGGTGTACGCCGCCTGCGGGTCCTCGACGGGCTTGGCGTATTTGCCGTCGCCGTCCATCTCGACCCAGTTCTGCTCGTAGGCATAGAGCTCGTTAGCGATTCCAAATCGCACTGCCGCTCTCTTGAACGCGTCGGTCGAAGCCTGCTTGTAGTCCTTGCCCGTACCGACATCCTCGCGGATTACGCCGAGGATCTGCAGCCGCGCCTTGAACGAATACTGCGAGCCGTCCCCGTCTTCGCCGGCGATGACGGGCAATAACTCCAGCGTGAGGTCCCACTCGCCGGGGACGAGGTTGTCCAGTCTCTCACGCACCGTGTTCGCTTCGATGTAAGCGACGAACCTCGCGAAATATTTTCCGTCGCGCGCCGTGACTTTGCCGTCTTGTCGCCAGGAGATCACACCAGCGGGAAGGGGGGCGGAAAGCTTTGCCCAGACGTCAGTCTTCTCAATGTAGGCATCCTGTCTTGCGATCATGCTCTCATCCATCCGTTGTTAGTCGCTAAAGTTTGTTTCTCGCGAATTTCTGCACGTCTCCAACCGCACTGCACTGTTTGCCGTGCTCGCAATACCAGCCGTGCTTGTCGAAAAAAACGAGGTGGTGGATCCGCCCATGTTCGAGGGTTTCCTCGACGCGGTAAAGCTGCGTAACCGACGTGCCTTTGCCGCACAGCTGAGTCGGTTCCATTGGCTGGATACGGACCTTCCGCTTCACCCCTTTTTTCGCCTTGCTCCTACTGTTGAGGCTCCTCCTTATGGGTGGCAATGTAAACTCCTCTCGTACCGCCACTTACGCGCCGAGGCTTCGGCTCGTATTCGGGTCACTAAAAGTACCAGTATGCCACGCCCGACGCAAGCTTTTTCGGGCACAAGTTTCGCTTCTCTGCGATGGTGCCGCGTGCTTCGGCACACGGCGTACTTCCCGTTTCATACTTCCCGTTTCAAGAGCAATTGGAGACCAGCATGGATCACGGCAGCGCTTTCCTAAGAACTCAGGTCCACAACGCCGTCGTGCAGCACGGGACATTTCTTCGCTCTCTCATCGACCACGAAGCCCAGGCAGAAGATCCGCGCCTGAGCGACCTCTGCTCGCGCCACATTCCGCACATGCAGGAGCACCAGCGAATGCTGGAGGAATTCCAGTCGCAGCTGGGCGGAGCTGACGGACTCGCTGACCGCGTGGTGGGTGCCGCGATCGGAGTCGCTCGCGATCTCGCCGATGCCGCGCGCGACGGCGATTACGAGCGTCTCATCGGCGATCTGGTGATGGCTCGCCAGTCGGAGGACAGCTTCAAGACCTTCCGCGAAGCGGGCAAGATGATGGGCAATCGCACTCTTCAGGAGATCGGCGACATCGGCGAGCGCCACCACGATGCGTACGTGAGGGAAGCGAACCGTCTCCTGCAGCACATGTTCGTCGAGCACGTTCAGGGCGTCGACGGAGTGGCCCGTCAATCGGCGTTCACGCGGGTCAGCGCGACAACCTGACGATTGCATCCTTTCGACGGTCGTCCCGACTCACTGACACCGTCCCGAACGTGACGCTAACTTCTGCGCATGACTGATGTCGTCTCGCTGGCCGCTGAATTACTGGCGATTCAATCGACGACGGGTTCAGAAGGCAGCGTCGTGGATTTCGTATCCCGCTGGCTCGTCGCGCGCGGATGGAACGTCACGCTTCAGGAGGTGACCCGGGGTCGATCCAACGTCTGGGCATCGCGCTCCGGCGGCGGCGGTGGTGTGGCGTTCTCCACCCACCTCGACACGGTTCCTCCCTTCGTCCCGCCGCGACTCGAGGGCAGCAGGCTGTTGGGACGCGGTGCCGCCGACGCGAAGGGCATCGCCGCGGCGATGCTCGTCGCAGCCAACCGCCTGGTCGGCGACGGTGAGAAGCGCGTCGATCTACTTTTTGTCGTCGGCGAGGAGAAAGGTTCCGATGGCGCGCGTGCGGCCAACAACCTTCGCAGCACCAGTCGCTTTCTCGTCAACGGCGAGCCGACCGAGAGCAAGTTGGCCAGCGGAGCCAAGGGATCGCTGCGCGCGACGATTCGCACTCGTGGTCGCGAAGCCCACTCGGCATATCCGCAGCTTGGCCGCTCAGCGATCGAGCCGATGCTCGATCTTCTGCCGACGCTGCGAAAGTTGCCGCTGCCGTCCGACCCTGTACTTGGCGAGACGACGGTGAACATCGGGACGATCAAAGGCGGCACCGAGGCCAACATTATTCCTGCGGGCGCCGAGGCCGAGATAATGTTTCGATTGGTCGGTGACGTCGAGCCGATAAAGAAGATGGTGGTCGATTGGGCTCGTGGTCACGCGGACGTCGAGTTTGGCTCGCACATTCCGGCGCAGCGCTTTGCTACGGTGCCCGGGTTCGAAACAGTGCCCGTCGCCTACACCTCCGACATCCCACTGCTATCCAGCTGGGGAGAGCCGTTGCTGTTTGGTCCAGGATCGATCCACGTCGCCCATACGCCGGACGAGTACATCGACGTCGAGGAGCTCAGAGCGAGCGTCGATACCTACGAGAAGCTCGCCAAAACCCTGCTCGCACGATGACGCCTTCGCAGATTCCCGGGAAACGCAAGACGAAATGGCCGGTCGCCGTGCTCGGCGCGACGGGTGCTGTCGGGCAGATGTTCGTGCGCCTGCTTTCCGACCACCCGTGGTTCGACATTGCCGAGCTCGCTGCCTCCGAGCGCTCAGCCGGCCACAAATACGGGGAGATCACCCGGTGGCTGGAGGGCAATCCGCCACCGCCGCGGGTGCAGTCGATGCGGGTCATCGCCTGCGATCCGGGCGTCGTGAAGGCACCGATCGTCTTCTCGGCGCTCGACGCTACCGCCGCCGGGGAGGTTGAGATGGCGTTCGCCAAGGCGGGAAGATTCGTGCTGAGCAACGCCAAGAACTACCGCATGGAGCCCGACGTCCCACTCGTCATTCCCGAGGTCAACGGCGATCATCTCGGTCTCATTGACTGCCAGCGGCAGCGCCGCGGCTGGGACGGTGCGATCGTCACCAACGCCAACTGCTCGGCGACCGTCGCCGCGGTCGCGCTCGCGCCGCTGCACCAGAAGTTCGGCATCAAGCAGCTCTTTCTATCGACGATGCAGGCGGTCTCCGGCGCCGGGTATCCGGGTGTGCCTTCGCTCGACATTCTCGGCAACGTCATCCCGTACATCGCCGACGAAGAGCCCAAGCTCGAGCGCGAGATGCTCAAGCTCCTTGGCCGCTACGAGGATGGTGAGATCGCGAGCGCCGGTTTCAAGGTCAGCGCGCACACCAACCGGGTGCCCGTCGAGCACGGCCACACCATCTGCATGACCATCGGCTTCGACGATGTTCCCACGCCGGAAGCCGCGATCGAGACGATGCGCGCATGGCAGGGCTACAGCGCCACCAAAGGTCTGCCGACCCGTCCCGCGCAGCCGATCGTCGTTACCGACGCACCCGATCGCCCCCAGGCCAAGCGCGATGTGAATGCCGGCAATGGAATGACCGTGACGGTCGGTCGAGTCCGTCGTGATGCGATCCTCGACCTGCGCATGGTCGCGCTCGGCCATAACACCGTGCGCGGCGCCGCGGGCGGGTCGGTGCTGAACGCCGAGCTGCTCGCGAGCACCGGCGCTTTCGACTCCGTGTGATCGTCGTCAAGTTCGGCGGCACCTCTGTCGGAGACGCCGAGGCGATCGAGCGCGCGGCGGCGATCGTCAAAGGGCGTCTGGATAGACAGCCGGCCGTTGTCGTCTCGGCACTTGGCGGAGCGACCAACTCGCTCCTCGCCATCGGCGAGCAGTCGGCGAAGGGACACCTGATTGGTGCGCTGCGCGGCGTCGAGTCACTACGCGACCGCCACTTTCAGCAGTGCGAGAAGCTACTCGGCACTTCCGCGGAGGCGGCCGAGGTCGCGGGAGAGATGAGCGCAACCTTCGACGAGCTCGCCAGTCTGGCCGAGGCGTTGTCGGTGCTCGGGCACGCGACGCCGCGTAGCTTCGACGCAATCGCGGCATTCGGTGAGCAGCTCTCATCGCACCTCGTTGCCGCGTTCTTCGCTCTGCGCGGGATTCCGGCGGAGCACATCGATGCCCGCGAGGTTTTCGTCACCGATGACAGCTTCATGAGTGCGGAGCCGCAGGTCGACGCGATTGCCGAGCGGGCGCGCGAAATCGTGCAGCCGTTGCTCGGGGAAGGTAGAGTGCCCGTTATGGGTGGATTCATCGGCCGAACCGCGGGCGGCATAACCACCACCCTCGGGCGAGGCGGCTCGGATTACAGCGCTTCACTCCTGGGTGCAGCGCTCCACGCCGACGCGATCGAGATCTGGACCGATGTCGATGGAATGCTCACCGCCGATCCCCGCGTCGTCAAAGGCTCGAAGCTCATCTCGCAGATCCGCTTCGACGAAGCGTCGGAGCTGGCGTCGTTCGGCGCGAAGGTGCTCCACCCGAACACCATTGCGCCGGCGGTGCGCCTCGGGATTCCAGTCTTCATTTACAATTCGCGAAACCCGAGCGGTACCGGGACGCGCATTACCTTCGACGCTCCGCGCCGCGCAGTCAGCGCGATTGCAGGGAAATCGGGAATCACGCTCGTCAAGGTCGCAGCGGCGAAAATGCTGTTCGCCCGAGGATTCCTGCGTCGCGTGTTCGAGATCTTCGAGAGGAACGGCATCTCGGTCGATGTCGTCGCGACGTCGGAAATCTCGGTTTCGGTGACTGTCGATGGTCCGTCCGGGCTCGAGTCCCTCGTCGTCGAGCTTTCGCAGCTGGGCGATGTATCGGTAGAGCGCGACCGAGCCATCGTTGCCGTCGTCGGCGCCGCGATCAGTGACGACAGCGCGGCGATGGGGAAGGCGATCGGCGCGCTCGACGGGATCAAGATCCACATGATGTCTCTCAGCGCGACCGGCATAAACCTGACGGTGATAGTCGATGGCGATCAACTGAATGTGGCAATGGAGCGACTTCACCAGGCCTTCTTCAGTTGAGGCGGGCGATGAAGGCCTTCTTTAGCGGAGGCAGGCGATGACCGCGCGGCGGCTGGCAATTATCGGCGATGGCAAGATGGGGCAGGCCATCCGGTCGCTTGCCATCGAGAAAGGCTGGCAGGTCACCGCGGTCATAGGCGAGCGAGAGAGCGCGCGCGGATCGGGAATCACCGCCGCTGCGCTGGGGAATCCAGAAGTGGCGGTCGAGTTCAGTCAACCCGATGCCGCGGTCGCCAACATCACGGGGACGCTGCGAGCCGGCATCCCGGTAGTGGTGGGCACCACCGGCTGGTACGAGTCGCTCGCCGACGTGACGCGCGTTGCATCGCAATCGGGCTCGGCGATGCTTTGGTCATCGAACTTCTCGCTCGGGGTCAACGTGATGATCGAGCTGGCGAGGTATGCCGGCTCGCTGATGCGAACCCTCGACGAGTTCGACGCGCACATCGTCGAGACCCACCACGCTCAGAAGAAGGACGCACCGTCGGGAACGGCGCTCGCGATCGGCAAGGCCGCCAGCGATGCACTGGACCGGCCGATCCCGATTACGAGCGTGAGGGCGGGCGCGGTGCCCGGTACCCACGAGCTGCTCTTCGACGGACTGTTCGAGCAGATATCGCTGACCCACCTCGCGCGCGACCGTCGGGTGTTCGCCGAGGGCGCGCTCAAGGCCGCCGACTGGCTGGTGGGGCGGAAAGGTGTTTTTACAATGCGCGACGTCCTCGAGCTTCCGCACCGCAAATAGCTTCGCCCTCCCCGCCGGCGCCGCATACATTTACAGAATGAGCAGACAGCGTCTCGCCGGATGCGGAACCGCACTGGTCACGCCGTTTACGCCGCAGGGCGAAATCGACGAGCGGTCCCTCCGCTCGTTCGTGGATTGGCAGATCGCGAGCGGAGTGCACTTCGTCGTGCCGTGCGGATCGACCGGCGAAGCAGCGACCATGAGCACCGCCGAGCACTGCCGGGTCGTCGAGATCACCGTGGAGCAGACAGCCGGCCGCGTTCCGGTCGTCGCCGGCGCCGCTTCCAACGACACGAAGAAGGCGATCGCGCTCTCCCGCGAGGTCGAGGCGACTGGAGCAACCCATCTCCTGCACGCCTCGCCGATGTACAACAAGCCGCCACAGCGCGGGATCGTCGCCCATTTCCACGCCATCGCCGACGCCGTCAGAATACCGATCGTCGTTTACAACGTACCGGGGCGCACGGCGAGCAACATCGAGGCGGCGACGACCCTCGAGCTCGCGGAGCATCCGAACATCGTCGCGGTTAAAGAAGCTTCGGGAAACCTGGCGCAGATCGGGGAGATCATCCGGCATCGACCGGCAAGCTTCTCGGTATTGTCCGGGGACGATCCAATGACTCTCCAGATGATGGCGGATGGGGGCGATGGAGTCGTGTCGGTCACGTCTAACGTCGCGCCCGCTCTCGTCGCCGAGCTCACCGAGCTGTGCGCAAAGGGAGATTTTGCTGCCGCGCGCGACGTCAACCACCGGCTGGCGGAGCTGACCATCGCTGCGTTCGTGGAGTCGAACCCGATTCCGGTCAAGGCGGCGCTGGCAATGATGGGTCGCATGGCAAACTCGCTGCGGCTGCCACTGGTCCCTCTCGCGCAGAAGTTCGAGCCGACGGTGCGCGCCGCACTGGTGTCGGTCGGAGCGCTCGCTGCGTGAGCGCATCCGACATCGCCGAACTCAAGCGAAGCATCGAAAGCCTTTCCGTCACTACGTCACCCGGCGCGTTGCCTGAGGAAGTGCGCGGAGTCGTGCGGCGTCTACTCGAAGCGCTCGAGGCCGGAGAGGTGCGCGCCGCGGCAAAGGATCCAGTGTCCGGAGAATGGAGCGCGGTAGCGTGGGTGAAGCGTGGGATCCTGCTCGGCTTCCGGGTCGGCGAGATCGTCGACATGTCGATGGAATCGGCCGAGCGTGTCACGCTCTCGTTCTTCGACAAGGACACTTATCCGCCAAGGCAGCTGACTCTCGCCGACGGCGTGCGGGTTGTGCCCGGTGGCTCGAGCATCCGTCGCGGAGCCTACGTGGCGCGCGGGGTGGTGTGCATGCCGCCGATGTACATCAACGTCGGCGCACGGGTCGAAACTGGATCGATGATCGATTCACACGCGCTGGTCGGATCGTGCGCACAGGTCGGTGAGCGTGTGCATCTGAGCGCCGCTGCCCAGCTGGGCGGAGTGCTGGAGCCAGTGAACGCGTCGCCGGTAGTGGTCGAGGACGATGTGGTGGTCGGCGGCAACTGCGGGATTTACGAAGGCACCGTGGTGCGCAAAGGTGCAGTCATCGGCGCAGGCGTCGTGCTGACGCGCGGTACCCCCGTCTTCGATCTCCCCCGCGAGACCGTCCACCGCGCCTCCGACGGCAAGCCGCTCGTGATTCCCGAGGGCGCGGTGGTAGTACCGGGCGCGCGCGCAGTAAAAGCCGACTGGGCGCAGAGCCAGGGCATTTCGGTGCAGACGCCGGTGATCGTGAAGTACCGCGACGAAAAAACCGACGCCGCCACCGCGCTCGAGTCGTGGCTGCGCTGAAGGTGGCGGGCACCGTCAGGGTGCCCGGGGACAAATCGATTTCCCACCGCGCGCTCATCCTGGGTGCTCTGGCGAACGGCCGGTCGCAGGTCCGTGGCATTCTCGACTCCGAGGATGTTCGCTCGACGGCCGGAGTGCTTCGAGCCCTTGGTGCTCCGATCGGAGACATAGCCGGCGACATGCGCATTGAAGGCGTCGGATTGCGCGGCCTCAGGCAGCCGCAGCAGTCGCTGGATTGCGGTAACAGCGGTACGACGACGCGTCTGATGGCTGGAGTTGCAGCAGCGCATCCGTTCGCGTCCCGTTTCGAGGGAGACGCGAGCCTCAGCCGTCGCCCAATGAAGCGCATCGCCGAGCCACTCAGCTCGATGGGCGCGCGATTCGAGTTCGCTAGCGGCGACGGGCTCCCGATGACGATCCATGGCGCCGACCTGAGAAGCATCGATTGGGATACGCGCGCCGCGAGTGCGCAGGTAAAAAGTGCAATAATTCTCGGCGGACTCGTCGCCGGGGTCGAGGTGCGCGTGACCGAGAAATCTCCTTCGCGCGACCACACCGAGCGGATGCTCCGCGCCATGGGGGTGGACATCGAGAACGACGGAAAACAGGTCTGTCTGCGTCCGGCGAAGCGCCTTGCGGCGATGCAGATAGACGTTCCCGGCGATCCGTCGTCGGCGGCATTCTTCGTCGCGCTCGCAGCGCTGGCTTCGGGCGGCAGTCTCCTCCTGACCGATGTCCTCCTCAACCCCACGCGAACGGGCTTCATCGAGGCAATGAAGAGGATGGGGGCCCGGATTGACCTGCTGGATACGACCGAGACGGGCGGCGAAGCAACCGGAAAGCTGAGGGTTCTGCCATCCGAGCTTCAGAGCGTCAGCGTCGGTGCCGACGAAGTGCCTTCCCTCATCGACGAGCTTCCGTTGCTCGCCTGCACCGCCGCTGCCGCGGGCATCGATCTCGAGATTACGGGCGCGGAGGAGCTTCGCGTAAAGGAAAGCGACCGGATCGCGACGGTGGTGCACAACCTCCGCGGCGTCGGAGCCGAAGTGGAGGAGCTGCCGGATGGACTCAGGGTCATCGGTGGCAGGCGAAATCTCGAGGGCGCGATCGATCCGCGCGGAGATCACCGGATCGCGATGGCGTTTGGAATTCTCTCGGCTGCATCGGGGAATCGAATCAAGGTCATGAATCCGGAGTGCGTTGCGGTTTCTTACCCCGGGTTCTGGAACGATCTGCGGCGGGTTACGGCATGAATCCGCGCACTCGAGTCATCGCCATCGATGGACCCGCCGCCTCGGGGAAGTCGTCCACCGCGCAGATGGTCGCCGAGAAGCTCGGGTTTCTGCACGTCGATTCGGGGTCGCTCTACCGGGCGGCGACGGCGGCGATTCTTCGGGCCGAGGGCGACGCCGCGGAATGGACCGAAGAGTCGGTGCTCCGTGCCGCGCGCCAGGTTGAGCTGCGCGCTGCACGCACGTCGTTCTATCCGGCGCTCGATGGCAGGGCGATCGAAGATGAGATCCGCGGAGCGGACGTGACGCGCAACGTCTCCCGCGTTGCGCAAATGCAACGCGTCAGGGAGTGGGTCAACGAGAAGGTCCGGGGCGCCGCGCTCTCGCACGACGTCGTCGTCGATGGGCGCGACATGGGCACCGTGGTATTCCCCGATGCCGACCTGAAGATTTTTCTGGTTGCCGATTCCCGCGAGCGGGCTGCGCGACGTCTGCGGCAGCGCGGGACACCGACGTCGGAGCGGTTGCTCGATGACGAGACAATCCGCATCAGGGAGCGAGATGCCCTCGATGCCCGACAAACCGTCCCGGCAACCGACGCGATCGTGATAGACACGACCGGGCTGACTCAGCAGGAGCAAGTGGAACAGATTGTGACTCTATCCGAGCAGCGCTCTGGCTGACACCGGGCGCTGCCTGGTACGCGCCCGTCAGGGTGCACTCGGAGGGTAGTGGCTAATGCGTCGCTTTACAGATCGGGCCGGCCTGGACTGGAGCGCTTTCGAATCGTCTCGTCCCGATGGACAGCCGGACAGGCGGGTCAAACCGGCGAGCGTGACCGTCGCCTTCCGGTGTGACGATGGCAGCGAGGTCGCGATGGATCTCCCTGTCGGGGCGCTCGAGGGCCTCTCGGACGAAGAGCTGATCCTGCTTCTCGCCAAGGGACTCAAGTAGTCCGCCGCTCTCGAGCCGTCCTCTACGCTCGACGTTGACCGACGGGAGTGGTCGGTCTACATTTAAAGGCTTGATTCGAACGTATTCAACCCTTTAACCAGCAACATGATAGACTCGCCCAACCAAACAACCCAAACCGGCACGACGCTGACCGCGCGCGAGAAGCGTGATCTGCAGAAGGCGCAGCTGCGTCCGCTTGCCAACCTGAGACCCGAGCTCTACGACGAGGACGATTACTCGCAGGACGAGCTCGAGACGATGATGGAGATGTACAACGGGACGATGGCCTCGATCGAAGAAGGCGAGATCGTCAAGTCCCGTGTGCTCGATATCCGCGACAACATGGTCGTCCTCGACATCGGCTTCAAATCCGAAGGGACGATTCCGCTCGAAGAGTTCAAGGATCTCCCCGACCTCAAGCCGGGAGACGAAGTCGAAGTTCTGCTCGAGCACCTCGAGGACCAGGAAGGTTCCGTCGTGCTGTCGAAGAAGAAAGCCGACTTCATGCGCGTTTGGGAGCGCATCCGCGTCGCCTACGAGAACGACGAGCCGGTGCGCGGCACCCTGATCAAGAAGATCAAGGGCGGCGTCGTAGTCGATCTCATGGGAGTGGATGCATTCCTTCCGGGATCGCAGATCGCGCTGCGCCGCGTTCCGAACGTCGACGAGCTCCTCGGCCAGACCTTCGACTTCAAGATCATCAAGCTCAATAAGCGCCGTCGCAATATCGTTGTGTCGCGCCGCGTCATCCTCGAGCAGGAGAGAGCGGGAAAGCGCGAGAAGCTGATGAAGGAGCTGCAGAAGGATCAGGTGCGCAAAGGCGTCGTCAAGAACATCACCGACTTCGGCGCATTCATCGACCTCGGCGGCGTCGACGGACTGCTTCACATCACCGACATGTCGTACGGCCGCATTCAGCATCCGTCCGAGATGGTTCACATCGGGCAGGAGCTGGAAGTCAAAGTCCTCGACATCGATTGGGACCGCGAGAGAATCTCGCTCGGCCTCAAGCAGCTTCAGAGCTATCCGTGGAAGGATGTCGCCGAGAAGTATCCGGTCGGCACGCGCGTCAGCGGCAAGGTGGTTTCGATCACCAACTATGGCGCCTTCATCGAGCTCGAGCCCGGCATCGAAGGCCTCGTGCACATCAGCGAAATGAGCTGGACCCGCAACGTTCGTCATCCGTCGAAGCTGGTGTCGATCGGCGAAGCGATCGAAGCGGTGGTGCTCAAGGTCGATCCGAACGAGGAGAAGATCTCGCTCGGCATGAAGCAGACCGAGCAGGATCCGTGGATGATGCTGCCTGAGAAATATCCGGTCGGCACGCGTCTCAATGGGAAAGTCCGGAACCTCACGAGCTTCGGCGCGTTCGTCGAGATCGAGCCGGGCATCGATGGTCTGATTCACATCTCCGACATGTCGTGGACCAAGCGCGTCCAGCACCCTTCGGAAGTCGTCAAGAAGGGTGACTCGGTCGATGTCGTGATTCTCAACGTCGACGCAGAGAACAAGCGCATCTCGCTCGGCCTGAAGCAGGCGACCGAGGATCCGTGGCTCAGAATCGGTGAGACCTACCCGGTCGGCACCGAGCTGCGCGGCAAGGTTGTACGGCTGATGGACAAGGGCGTGGTCGTCGATATCGGCAACGACATCGAGGGCTTCGTTCCGGTAAGCCAGCTCAATTTCGGCCAGCCGGTCAACAGTCCGGCGGACATCGTCTACGAGACGATGAACCTCGATCTCAGAGTTCTCGAGGTCGATCCGATTCATCGTCGCATCGTGCTGGCAGTGACGGGAATCCCCGAGGAGCAGCCGCCGCGTCCCGAGACGCCGTCGAAGGTGATTCCGATGGAGTCGGACGATTACAACATGTCGGACCCGATCCCGACGCCACCCGACAGCTATATCGAAGAACCGGCGTAATTACGCCCTCGGAAGGAAAGGGGCCGCCAGTGATGGCGGCCTTTTTTTGTCCCGGGCCAGGCCGCATCCCACGAAAACCAACGGCGAACCGAGTAAGGTGGAGGGTGCGAGGTGATAGGAAGGAGGGTAGGAGGGGTGCGAGCGGTCTGGTCCCTCCGCTATTGAAGCCTCGCCGTGCCCGCCGGTTTGCAGGCACGGTAGTGGTCAAAATTGCGGAAAGTCCCCACCGCCCGCACCTCTCGTTCCTCCTCCCCATCAGCTCGCACCCTCCACCTTACTCAGATCGCCGTTGGTTAAGTCGCACCGTCTCCGTCCTCGCGCGATACGCTACCCCTCGAAAGTCGTCATAAAGGGAGACGGTAGACTCTAACGATGTGTAATGACTAGCTCCTCCGGTTCAGGCGAAGCGCTGCTCGTGCTCGATCCCGAGCTGAACGTGCGCGCCGCCAACAAAGCCTTTTACGGAATGTTCCGCCTCGCGCCAAGCGAGTGCGTCGGCCACAAGGTCTATGAGCTTGGCGGCCGGGCGTGGGACGAAAAGCTGAGACCGATGCTCGAGCGCGTGCTCGATGGTGAGCCACAGTCCGATCACTTCGAGCTCATTCACGACGAAAAGGAAGGCGGTCGTGGCGTGCTCTGGCTTAGCGCCCGTCTGGTTCCTTCGGCGGAGAAGTCCGATACCACGATCCTGCTGGCCATCGAGGATTTGAGCGCGGGCCGTCCGCTCGAGGAAACGCTCGCTGTGAAAACGCAGGAGCTCCAGACTTTCGCCGACCTGGCCGGACGCGGCGCCCACGAGCTGAACAACCTGCTCACGGTGATCCGCATGAACTCGGATCTGATCGAAGGGATGCTCACTGACAACCGGCTCTCCACCCAGGAAGCGGCGGACATCCGCGCTTCGGTGGAGCGCGCGGTCGCAATCACCCAGAATCTTCTCCTCACCAGCAGGCGGGTGCTCCCGCAGCCGACCGGACTCGATCGTGGCACCGGGAACGTCCCATTGCCTGGATCGCCTCTCAAGGAATCTCCGGAGGAGCGCGCCACGCGCCAAGCCGAGGAAGCCGAAGCATCCCAGGTCAGGCGCCTCAAGCACGGCGAGCATACCGGACGGGAGACGATCCTTCTCGTCGACGACGAGAAGGCGCTGCGAAAGCTCGGCAAACGCATTCTGTCCGAGGCCGGCTATCGCGTACTCGAAGCGTCCGACGGGGCAATGGCGCTGCGCGTCGCCGCCGAGGAAGTCGGCGAGATCGATCTCGTTCTCACGGATGTCGAAATGCCGACACTGGGCGGCCGCGGGATGGTCGATGAGCTCCACGAGCTGAGTCCCGGCCTCCGGGTGCTGTTCATGTCCGGATATACCGACAACGAGATCCTTCGGCGCGGCATCCAGGCGTCGGAGACCGACTTCCTGCAGAAGCCGTTCACTGCCGAGAGTCTGCGCAACGCCGTACGCGCCGTCCTGAGCAAGCCATCTACCGCGGCCTGAGAAACCAGTGATCAACAGTCAACGCCGCGACAAGTCCGGGCGGATCCTCATCGTCGACGATCAGGAGCAGAACATTCGGCTGCTGACGCGCATCCTCGCGAAGGCGGGCTACGACGACGTCGCTTCGACCACCAATTCCGACGAGGCCCTCGGGCTCTTCATCCAGTTCAAGCCCGACCTCGTGCTTCTCGATCTGCACATGAATGGCAAGGACGGCTTCCAGGTTCTCGAAGAGATCATGCTGCAAAGCGGCGACGGATATCTGCCGGTCCTGATGATTACCGCCGACGACAGCGCCGAGGTCAAGCGCCATGCGCTCGCGCTTGGCGCCAAGGATTTCGTCGGCAAGCCGTTCGACTCGGCGGAAGTCCTGCTGCGCATCAATAACCTTCTCGAGACCCACTTTCTCTATAAGCGACTGCGTGGCCAGAACGTGGAGCTCGAGCGGAAGGTCGCGGAGCGAACGCGCGAGCTGGAGCAGTCCCAGCTGGAAGTACTGGAGCGCCTCGCGGCGGCGGTCGAGTTTCGCGACGACGACACCGGCAACCACACCCGCCGGGTCGGGCACGTCTCCGCGCTACTGGCAGCTGAAGTTGGACTCGATCCAATCTCAAGCGAGCTGATTCGACGGGCAGCGCCGCTTCATGACATCGGGAAGGTGGGAATACCCGACAGCATTCTTCTCAAGGCGGGGCCGCTCACGGCAGAGGAATTCGAGATCATGAAGACCCACACCGTCATCGGGTCCCGGATGCTATCGAAGGGCCGTTCCGAGCTTGTCCGGGTGTCGCAGCGGATCGCCCGCAGTCATCATGAGTGGTGGGACGGGTCGGGTTATCCGGACCGGGTGTCGGGGCAGAGCATTCCGCTGGAGGCCCGAATCGTGGCCGTCGCTGACTTTCTCGACGCGCTAACCCACGAGCGGCCCTATCGCCCGGCGCGCGGCATCGACGAGACCCTGGCGGAGATCAAGCGCCGAGCAGGCAGTCACTTCGACCCGACGATCGCCAAAGCTCTGCTAGGGATCGATTGGCGGGGGAACGCCGTACTGGTCGCCTGAGTTCGGCGGGGTTTTTGCCTTAGTCGCCTTCGGAATTAGAACAACTTCCGGAGGAAGGCCAATGCGATGGACACCAGGCGGACGCAGTCCCAACCTCGAGGATCGCCGTTCCATGGGCGGCTTGGGGGGCGGCATGGGCCGCGGATTGGGAATTGGGGGCACCGTGGTAGTACTCGCCCTCAGTCTGCTTTTCGGGCGGAATCTCTTTAGCGACCTCGGCGTAGAGCCCGGCATTGCGGCGACGAACGCTCCGCTCTCCGCCGCTGATTCGGCGGCTCAGGAGGAGCAGGTCCAGTTCGTTTCCTTCGTGCTGGACGATGTTCAGAAAACGTGGGCGAAGACCCTCCCCAATTACGGAGCGCAGTTCCACCCCGCGCGCCTGGTTCTCTTTCGCAACTCTACGAGCTCGGGGTGTGGGGGCGCAGAGTCGGCGATGGGACCATTCTACTGTCCCGAGGACGAGCGGGTCTATCTGGATCTCGGCTTCTTCGACGAGCTCCAGCAGAAGTTCGGCGCCACCGGCGATTTCGCCCGCGCGTACGTGATCGCCCACGAGCTGGGGCACCACGTCCAGCACCT
>DATFGW010000137.1:0-45476 GCA_035249045.1 Gemmatimonadaceae bacterium
AGCTGCCCCGATGCCGACGACGACAACGACGAGCGCATCATGGCGCTCCAGGCGTTGCTCAACATGGACGCCGATCGCGCGGTGCCGATCCTGAAACAGGTACTCGCAAAGCGCGATGCGTGCTCGGCCGGTCTGCGCCGCAAGGCAGTGTTCCTGCTGTCACAGAAGAATACGCCGGAGACCGCCAGCCTTCTGATGAACGTCGCGCGCAGCGACCCCGATCAGGAAGTGCGTGAGCAGGCGGTATTCTGGCTGTCGCAGGTGCCGGGCTCGACGCCGCTGCTCGAGAGCATCCTGCAGGGGAACGCCGACCAGAACATCAAGGAGAAAGCGCTCTTCGCGCTGTCACAGCAGAGCGATCCACGGGCACAGCAGATTCTCCGCGACTTCGCCCTGCGCGAGAGCGAGAGCGATGAGCTGCGAGACAAGGCGATCTTCTGGCTGGGCCAGCGCGGGGGAGAGAACACCACTTTTCTGCGCGATCTCTTCGGCAAGATCAAGAATCCGGATCTGCGCGAGAAAGTTCTGTTCTCCCTCTCGCAGCGGGAGGGCAATCAGCAATGGCTGATGAACGTCGCCGTCGATCCAAAAGAGGACATCGAGCTGCGCAAGAAGGCGCTGTTCTGGGCCGGGCAGTCGGGGGTCGCGATCTCCGAGATGGCTAGCCTGTACGACCGGATCAGTGATGCCGAGCTGAAGGACGCAATCATCTTCGGGCTGTCGCAGCGGCAGAGCGACAAGGGCGCGATGGACAAGCTGTTCGACATCGCGAAGAACGACAAAGACCCCGAGCTGCGCAAGAAAGCGATTTTCTGGCTCGGCCAGTCGCGCGATCCGCGGGTGCAACAGTTTCTCCTCGACCTGATCAACCGATGAAAACACAATCAACGATGTCGCGCGCGGGGACGGCGGTCGCCGTCCTCGCCGCTCTGACGCTGACGGCCGCGGCCGCGCCGGCTCAGAGCATCGCGAGCAGAGTGGCTCGCGTCAGCAATGGATCGGTGAGAATGAGCTTCGCCGCGCGTCCTGACATCTGCGGCAGCGGCAACTCGATCGGTCGGAATAACGGACGCGGCCGGACGACGTGGGGCAATGGCTGGAACACGTCGCGCGACGTGGAGTGGGACAGCGAATGCAGCACCGGGCCGGCGCGCGTTGTGATCGACCGCCGCAACGGCGAGATCAGCGATCTCAGGTTTTACGTCGGTGGGAGATGGCGCCCGGGCGGCTCTGATGTCGTCGATCTCGGGACGGTACCGGCGCGCGAGGCGGCGGACTATCTGTTGTCGCTGGCGCAGACGGAACGCGGGAGCATGGGAGAGAAGGCAATCTTTCCCTCGACGATCGCCGACAGCGTCGAAGTCTGGCCGTCGCTGATCAAGATCGCGCGGAACGCAAATCTGCCGCGTGGTACCAGAAATCAGGCGGTGTTCTGGACGGGCCAGGCGGCCGGCGAAGCGGCCACGGCGAATCTGAAGGACATCGTGGTGGACAACGAAGTCGATCGCGAGGTAAGGGAGCACGCCGTGTTTGCGTTGTCGCAGCGTCCGCGCGAAGAGGGAGTGCCGGCGCTGATCTCAATTGCCCGCACCAACAAGGATCCCGAGATCAGGAAGAAAGCGCTGTTCTGGCTGGGACAGTCGAACGATCCCCGCGCAATCGATCTCTTTGAGGAACTGCTCACGAGAAAGTAGGGGAGTGCGGACTAACTGAAGACTACCAGCTAATAGCAGTCGGCGGAGCGGCTGGGGGCACCGAGCAGGGTTGGATGAAAAGCGGCGCGTCGGACAGCGCGCTGTTTATCAAATCCGGGCTCGGAGCCGCCAGCCGCTCCGCTCATCGCTACGAGCTGGTATTCTTCAGTGATCTTTCACCGCAGCCAAGAACTTGGACTTTTCCCAAATATCCGGTCAGCTCTCCTCGAATCCGATCACGGCTCTGCCGCTGTTGTTCATCGCTGGAGTCCTGACGAGTCTGGCGCCGTGCATCTACCCAATGATTCCGATCACCGCGGCGATCGTCGGCGGAACAGCGGTTGGCGGCGCGCCGCGGCCTCGCTCAAGAACGGTGCTGCTCACCTTCACCTACGTTCTCGGACTTGCGCTCGCCTACGCCGCACTCGGGCTGTTCGCGGGACTGACCGGAACCCTGTTCGGCTCGGTGAGCACCAACCCGTGGCTCTACTTCGCGATGGCGAACCTGCTAATCGTCGCGGCGCTGGCTATGCTCGACGCGATTCCAGTGCGCGTACCGAGCTGGTTGTTGAGGCGGGCGGCGACGGCTGGGGATGGCGGCACCCTCGGCGGAGTTTTCGTGATGGGTGCCGCGTCGGGCCTCGTTGCGGCGCCGTGCTCGGCGCCGGTGATGGCAGCGGTGCTCACCTGGGTCGGGACCACCAGGAGCGGCGTGCTGGGTTTCATCTACCTCTTCGTATTCTCGCTTGGGATGTGCACCCTGCTGGTGATCGTCGGCTTGTTCAGCGGCAGTGTCGCGCGTTTGCCCAAAGCGGGTGGGTGGATGGTCTGGGTGAAACGCTTCTTCGCATTGATCATGTTGGCCGTTGCGGAGTATTACCTTGTGCAGATGGGTCTGCTGCTCATCTGACCGTTCCGAAACGCCGATCAGTTGCCAATGAACAAACTCTTCGCAATTAGCATTGCTGCCGTTGTTTTCGCGGCGACCCCCGCGCTCGCGCAGGACCTCGGCATCGAGGTCGGAGCCACGGCTCCTGCGGTGGCAGTCCAGTCGCTCGACGGAAAAACCGTCAGTCTCGCCAACTATTTTGGCAAGCAGCCGGTGCTGATCGAGTTCTGGGCGACCTGGTGCCCGAACTGCAGGGAGCTGATGCCCGCGCTCCTTGACGCCGAGAAGAAGTACGGAAGCAAGGTGAAGTTCATCGCGATCGCGGTGGCGATCAACCAGTCGCCCGAGAAAGTCCGGCGCTGGCTCGCGGCGCATCCGCTGCCGCACGACACCTACTATGACGTCGATGGCAAAGCCGCCGGCGCGTTCGATGCGCCGGCGACATCCTACGTGGTCGTCCTGGACAAGAGCGGGCGGGTCGTCTACACCGGGCTCGGCGGCAAGCAGGACCTCGAATCGGCGCTCAAAAAAGCGCTCTAGTTCGTCGACTCCGCTTTCGGCGGGGGAGCAAGACTGTCGACGACGGCGGCAAGGTCCGTGTACGCTGAGGGTGTCAGCACCTTGAACGGCTTCGTGACATATGCGATCCGTCCGTCGGGTCGAACAACGAATAGCGAGCGGTTGTCGACCTTGTTCTTCGTGTCGAAGGCGGCGTACAGCTGGCCGACTTTTCCGCCTGGATCGCTGGCAAAGAGCACCGGGAAATCTTCCTCACGTGCCCACGACGCGAGAGTCGTGTCTGCGTCGACGCTTATTCCGATGACGACGACGTTCCTGCCGTTGTTGAAGAGCGTGGCGTACTGATCACGGTACGCCTCCATTTGGATGGTTCAGCCCTTGGTCCGCGCCTGGAAGAAGAATGCAAGGACGACCGTCCGACCGCGAAAATCCGACAGTTTGACCGGAGTCTTGAGGAGTCCGTACTTGTCGGCACCGGTGAGTGTGAAATCGGGCGCGACATCATTCACAGCGGGTCCGGCCGGCGGAGCCGCCGAAGTCGTGGCAACGGTCTGCTGGGTGGACGCTGTTGACAGTGGCAGCGCGAGCGCGAGGCCCAGTGTGGCGATTCCTGCTCTATGACGCATGGCGTGGTTCCCGGTGCGATATTGCGAAAAGTCTATAGCGCTGCACACCCAACGGCTACCCTGAACTTGAACCTGTCATCTACAATCGAGCGCCCGCCCAACCGCGCGCGCTCGTTTTATTCAATCGCGGTCGCCGGGATCGTGTTCACGCTGTTCGCGCCGCCTCCGCTGGCGGGGCAAAGCCGGATTCGCGATGCCGTCGAAATCGGCGCACAGGCGATCGGCGTGGTCACGAGGGAGTCGCCCGCCATTCGTGGAAAAGATCTGACGGAGGGTTATCTCACTCAGCCGGCAGTAATGCTCACGATCGCCCCGTGGGGAGAGACGCTCGCTCTCAAGACGACGGTCAACTTCGAGGGTGCTACGATCAAGCGAGGCGAGCTCAACGCCGGAATCGCCGGCGAAGGCTACATCGACCGCCGGCATCCACACACCTACTTGCACGAGCTCTTGCTTACCTCTGCGCGCCGGTTCGGAGGGAGCGCGGTGAATGGCGTGTCGTTTACGGTGGGGAAGGGCTTTGCGCCGTTCGGAACGGACGATCCGATGGCGAGGCCGTTCGAGAAGTATCCGATCAACCATCATCTGGCGCAGATCCTCGAGCGGGCGGTTGCGATAGGCGCGCTCAGGACCGGCAGCTGGATCTTCGAGGCAGGAATGTTCAACGGCGATGAGCCAACCGGTCCGGGCGACACCCCGAATCGACAGCGGTACTGGGATTCGTGGTCGGGCCGCGCGACCTTCGTTCCCTGGCCGCAGGGTGAATTCCAGGCCAGCTACGCGCGCGTGAAATCACCGGAGAATCCGACCGGCGGGGGCGTCGACCAGCGCAAACGCAGCGCGTCGGCACGGCTCGAGGACGTCCAGCATTCGGGGTATGCGCTCGTCGAGTGGGCGCGCACCGACGACTATGTCGGATCAACCCGGACTTTCTCGTTCACTTCCTGGCTAGCGGAAACCTGGGCACGCTACGATCGCATCAACGGTGCGCTACGGCTCGAGCGAACGGACCGTCCGGACGAGGCGCGTCAGGTCGACGAGTTCAGAACGCCGGTGCCCGCCACAGATCTCAGCATTGCCGGCCGATCTCGCTGGACGATTATCAGCGCTCGACTCGCCGTCGATCTTCTCAACACGAAGTCAGTCTCGCTGGAGCCGTTCGCCGAGGTTGCGCGCGCCCGCTTCGTGCCGACGCTGCGCCCCTCGGGATTCGATCCGCGGCAGTTCTACGGTGCGGACCGGATCTGGAGTGTTTCAGTGGGCGCGCGGCTCGCGTTCGGGATGCCGCACATGCGGATGGGTCGTTACGGTGTCGCCGCGGCAGCGCCTGCGCACATGAAGATGAGCGGCATGCACATGCCGGGCATGTAGCACCCGCGACCTGAAATCAACACTAAATCAGCCGAAGATGCCTGCCATTTCGTTCGATCGTTTCTGCCGGTTCTTCCCGGTTCTCGGCGTCGTGGCGCTCATTGTCGCGTGTGACTCGAGCAAGACCATCACTCCACCACGGCAGTCGCAACCACTCGCGACACTCGGGGAAGGCGCGGTGACCGAGCGTTTCACCGCCGAGCTCGCCGTGCGCGGCGATATCGCGTACACGACGACGTGGGGGAATCGGTCCGCGCTCGGCAACGCGATCAAGATCTGGAACGTGGCAGGGAACTCCCCGGAGCTCGTCGACTCGGTAATCGTGCCGAATGCCAGCACGCTCGGCGACATCCAGGTCAGCGACGATGGTCAGCTTTTGATCGTCGCAACGGAATTCTCACCGGGATCGATCGTGGTCTACAGCCTCGCCGATCCGCGCAAGCCGCAGTTGCTGTCGCGCTACACTTCCGCCCTCACCGATCCGGGCGTGCATACCGCAGAAGTCCAGCGCGTTGACGGGAAGCTGTACGCATTTCTGTGCATCGATCCTCGGAGCGGCAATCCGGCGCGACTGGTGATCGTCGATTTGTCGGATCCAGCGGCGCCGACCCAGGTTTTCAGCGCCGTGATGGGGAATCCATTCGTCCACGATGTCTACGTCCGCGATGGAATCCTGATTACGGCGCTATGGGATGCAGGCATCAAGATCTGGGACATCGGCGGGGCGGGGCAGGGCACCGTCGCCAACCCTGTGGCGATTGGAAGTCTTGTCACGAGGGGTGGCGAGGCCCACAACGTCTGGTGGTTTCACAACCAGGTGACCGGCGAGAAGCGCTACGTATTCGTCGGTCAGGAGGGTCCCGGTTCTGTGGGAGCGTTCTCGAGCGGTGACATCCACGTCGTCGACGTCAGCGATCTTTCAAAGCCGATCGAGGTTGCTTTCTACACGCTGCCGGGCGCCGGCACCCACAATTTCTCGGTCGATGAAGCCCGCGGAATCCTGTACGCGGCGTATTACAACGGAGGAGTGAGGGCGATCGACGTGACCGGCGATCTGTCCAGCTGCGACACCGATGCGAAGAGCTCGGACGGCCGTTGCGACCTGGGAAAGATGGGGCGGGAGCTGGGCCACGGCCTTGGCGACGTCGGACCCGTCTATGTCTGGGGGGTTCAGTTCACCGGATCCAACGTCTACGCGTCCGACATGCTCAACGGACTGTGGAAGCTGGGGGTCGTCGGCTTCCCGCCGGACTGAAACCGCACCCCCTTCAAACCGTAGGGGACGATGGGTTGTCTAACCCGCACACCCGAACGGAGCAACGTATGAAGCGATCAATCCGCGGGGCGGCTTTCGCGGCGGCCCCATTCCTCATCGGTTCGGCGGCGCACGCCCAGAACCCGTTTTCGGCACCGAGGAACGCGGTAGTTGATGCATGGGGTGCCAGGAGCGTCGAGGTCGAGGCGGCTGCTGGAGACCTCAGGGTCGAAGGTAAGCCGGGCCTCAGGCAGGTTCAGGTGACGGGAACGGCGCGCTCGTCATCGCAACAGATGCTGAGCCGGATCAGACTGATCGCCGAGCGTCGGGGTGATGTGGTGTTCATCAAGGCGGACATGCCCGATAACGATGGCTATTACGACAACGACGATTACTCGGCGGCGCTCGATCTTGTAATCGAAGTACCCCAGGGTATGAACGCGGACGTCGCTGACGGCAGCGGCGAGGCAAAAATTCTCAACGTTGGATCCCTCGAAGTGGCCGACGGCTCGGGCTCCCTTTCCGTCATCGGCGCGTCAGGATCAGTGCACATCACCGATGGCTCCGGCGATCTAACCATCGAGAACATCGGCGGCGATGTCACCGTGCAGGACGGCTCGGGTGACATCAAGGCTCGCAATGTCACCGGATCCTTTACAGTTCAGACCGATGGCTCTGGTGGAATCTACGCGACTGATGTGAAGGGCTCGGTGGTCGTCGAGAATGACGGCTCCGGAACTATCGAAGTCAGTAAAGTCGGAAAAGATCTGCGGGTGGAATCGAAGGGCAGCGGCGAGATCGACTACGCGGAAGTGTCGGGCCAGATCGACATTCCGGAGCGGCATCGCAGGGGTCGCCGGGATCGCTAGCTCTCGCGATCGCGCGAGCAAACGAGGGTGGCGCGAACGGCTTGCGCCACCTTTTTTTATTTTCGGAACAGGTGGCCTCCCGCGAGATCTGCGGCTCCGCGTCGAGAAACTGCTGACAATTAGCCCTGTCGTGCACGTTTATTGCCGCACACCGCACCGAACAACGCGCGACACGCCGCGATGCAGCGGCTTCAAATTCTTTCAGCCTCAACGGAGAACGAAATGCGCTTTCTGGCACTCGGTTTTCTTGCTCTTGCCATTCTGCCCGCCGCTGCTGGTGCGCAGCAGCCCACCAAGACCACGACGAGCGGCCCAACGCTGCAGGCGGCGTCGATCGGTTTTCACGCCAACGCGGTGAAGGTCGGCGGTTCGGCATCAGCTACAGCGACGCAGGTGGTTCGACCGCACGCCGGGCAGGATGTGGCGCTGATGGCCGTCGGTGTCGGCGCGATGATCGTCGGCGCGCTCGTTGGGGACACCGCCGGCACCATCATCATGGTTGGCGGAGCCGGGATGGCGCTGTTCGGCCTATACCACTATCTGGAGTAGCCGCCCGGCTTGATCGCGTAGACCTCTCCGTCGACGTGCAGGGTACCTGAGCTAACCAGCACCGACGCGCCGCCGACGCGGATGGCTGCCAGCTGTCCGCGTTTGACATCGACCTCCAGCTCGAGGCGGCTCGGACGTCCCATCTCGACCCCCTGGTCTACGATCCAGCGCAAAGTCCCATCGCGGGTCTCGGCGCGCAGCGCGAGGAAGCCGGCCAGCGCGGCGCCGGCGCTGCCGGTCGCGGGGTCTTCGATGATTCCCATCGCCGGCGCGAACATCCGCGCGCGAATGTGGCCGCCCTCGAAGATGTTGCTCCAGTCCTCGGTGCTGTATACGAACATCTCCGGCGCCCAGTAGTCGCGCAGCGATTGCTCCCACTTCGGGATGTCGACTTTGGCCCAGGAGAGCATTTCCGGCTTCTTGATCGGGATGAACAGGAACGGAACACCGCATGACACAGCCTCGGGCTCGATCATGTCGTCGGCGACGATGTGACTGGGCTCGAGTGACAGGATCTCGCAAAGAGTTTCTGGCGGCGGGGGTGGGTCGTTGATCTCGGGCATCTTCGCCGCGGTCAGCTGCGCGAAGGTGGGCTTGCCATCCTTCGATCGAATGACGACCGGAACCGGGCCGACACCTTCCTCGAGGATTATGCGGCTCTCGTCGCCGTCGAGCGCGAGCTCTCCGATTGCGGCAAGCACGTAGGCACAGCCCACCGTGGGATGACCGGCGAATGGAAGCTCGGATCCGGGCGTGAAGATTCTGACGCGACGCGTGTTCGCCTTGTCCTCCGGGGGAAAAACGAAGACGGTCTCCGAGTAGTTGAACTCGCGCGCGATGGCCTGCATCTGCGCATCTGACAAACCGCGCGCGTCAGGAACGACGGCGAGCGGATTGCCACCATGCAGACGATCGGTGAATACGTCGGCGGTGTGGAACGCGTAGGCCATGTGTCGGAAAATGTGCGCATAGCCGGGCGGGTCGGCTACCAGTGTCCGCCGGCCAGTTGCCTCCGACACGCTTTATGGCACTGAACAAGCAACTCAGGACGGCATGGCTACGCACAGATCGGGCGCCGCGAAGTCGAAGAATGTCGCCGCGAAGGTGCGATTCGGTCCCGCCGGTTGGCTGTATAAGGATTGGGAAGGGCTGGTCTACCCCGCGAAAAAGCCGGCGCGGTTCGATCCGCTTCGGTACATCGCGGAGTTCTTCGACACCGTGGAAATCAACTCCACCTACTACGGGCCGCCCGTGCCCCGCACCACTGCGTCCTGGGTCCGGCGCGTCGAGGACTTCCACAACTTCCGATTCACCGCCAAGCTGTGGAAGCGCTTCACCCACGAGCGCGACAAGGCATGGACGCGTGCGGAAGTGGCGCAGGTTAGAGATGGGTTCGACGTGATGATGGAGGCGGAGAAACTCGGCGCGGTCCTGCTTCAGTTTCCATGGAGCTTTCGCCGCAACGAGGAGAACCGCGAATGGCTGGGGGATGTCGTGCGCACCTTCGAGGAATATCCGCTGGTGGTGGAAGTGCGGCACTCGTCGTGGCTCGCACCGGAGTTCATGCAGACGTTACACGAGGACGGCGTCGGGTTCGTCAACATCGATCAGCCCCTCTATCACGACTCCATCAAGCCATCCGCGCACGTGACATCGACCATCGGCTACGTGCGGGTGCACGGCAGGAACTACAAGGACTGGTTCCGTGAGAAAGCCGGCGTCGAGGAGCGGTACAATTATCTGTACAAGGCAGACGAGCTGAAGCCGTGGGTCGAGCGCGCATGGGAGATTGCTGCGGACCCTTCGACTCAGGAGGTGTACGTCGTCACCAACAACCATTACAAGGGTAAGGCGGTGGCCAACGCCCTGATGATGAAATCGATGTTGACGGGGACGACGGTGCCCGCTCCGCCCGGCGTCGTGGACGCCTACGGCGATGCAATGAATGGCTTTGCCGAACCGGCAGATGATGTCGCAGTGAGCAGTGCAAGTTCATTGACCGCAAAGCCTTGAGGCATTACGTTTATCGCCAGGAAACGCACAGTTGCGTGACCGAGCCAGTTTTGCAGTTCAGGGACCTGGGGTTTTGCCAGGTCTTTTTTGGTTTCTGGCTGTAGTGGCGGCCATTTCGGCCGCGAACAAACAGTAGTCGGCAGGTACCGCAAACACGGAACTCCGACACAATTGAATGAGGATGTACCGCAATGCGTACCACCGGCAAAGTGAAGTGGTTCAACGACGCCAAGGGTTTTGGCTTCATCACTCCTGAGAACGGACAGAAGGATTGCTTCGTTCACCACTCCGCCATCAACGGCAACGGCTTCAAGACGTTGGCCGAAGGCGAGCGTGTCGAGTTCGACGTCGTGCAGGGCCAGAAGGGTCCCGCCGCTGAGAACGTCACCAAGCTCGGCGCGTAAGTCGCAGCTTGCTGAGTAGTAGTAAAGAGCCGCTCTGGACAATGCCGGGGCGGCTCTTTTCTTTAGGCATCGTACAGGCAACGGCTTTTTCAGATCAATCGAACAGGGGGCGTATGGCAAAAGAGGAAGCAATTGAATTGGAAGGAACGGTGACGGAAGTTCTGCCCGATGCGACGTTTCGGGTGCAGGTGAACAATGGTCACGATGTGCATGCGACCATCGCAGGAAAGATGAGGAGATTCAGGATCCGGGTGCTTGCCGGCGATCGCGTCACCCTCGAGGTGTCGCCCTACGACCTCACTCGCGGTCGCATCACCTTCCGGCACAAGAGCTGACCGCCGGACTGCGTCCGACATCGACTACTGCGCGTAGCGCAGGATGTCGTACATGAATCGCACTCCGTAGCCGACGTTCTCGACGGATAGTCGCTCGTCGTTGCCGTGCATGCCACGCTGAAGCTCGGCGCGCGGAATCTTGAAGGGACTGAAGCCGTAAGTCGTAATCCCCAGCTTGCGATAGGTCGGCCTGTCCGTGGCCGCTGTTTCCATCGGAGTCGTTACGAACGCCCCTGGCTCGCGATCGTGCGCGGCCCTCTCGATGGCGTGGAACAGATCGGTGTCGATCGGACTCTCCAGGGGAGCCTTCGTGTTGGCAAGATGGGTGAAGTGTACCGCCGTGTCGTTCACCACTGCCTGCAATGTCTTCAGGAACTCGGTGGTGTCCTGATCCGGAAGCAATCGTACATCGATCTCAGCCGTCGCAACGGCGGGAATCACGTTGCTCTTGCTCGATCCGGTCAGTCCAGTCAACGAGATCGTGTTGCGAAGAATAGCGTTCCAGGTCACGTCGCTCAGAATCCATTCTCTCGCCCGCGGGTTTTCGAGCGCCGTTTTCACGTTCGAGAGCCAGCCGCGCTGCGGCTCCGGATAAATGCGAGCGATGTCCCGAAAGAATTTGTCTACCGCGGGCGTGACGTGGAGCGGCGTCTCGTACTGCGAAATCCTGTACAGCGCGCCGACCAGTCGTGGCACCGGATTCAGCTTCGTCGGCCGCGATCCGTGGGACGGCACGCCGTTCACCGTCAGTCGCTGCCAGAAGGTCCGCTTCTCCGAAACGCCGACGGCGAAGTAAACCACCTTGCCGGCCGAGTCGAGCACGTTATCCGCTCCCTCGGTGATGAGGTACTCGACATCCTTGAGCAAATCCGGATGCCTGTTGGCGAAGATGATCGCACCGGTAGATCCAAGCTCCTCATCGGCGTTGGCGATGAACACAATGTCTCGATTGAGCCGCGCGCCCGACCGCTTGAGGGCAATCATCGCCATTAACTGCGCGACGGCATTCCCTTTCATGTCGATCGCCCCGCGTCCCCAGATGTAGCCGTCCTTGACCTTGCCGGAAAACGGATCGACCGACCACGACGCCGGCGTCACCGGTACCACATCGAGGTGGTTCACCAGCGCAATCGCCTTCTTGCTGCCGTTGCCGCGCAGCCGGGCGTAGAGATTGGCGCGATTGGGACCGATCTCGGTGGTGTCGAGGAGCTGCGTTTCGATCCCCTCGCGGTCGAGTATCTCCTTCAGGAAGTGCGCGCCCAGTAGCTCGTTTCCCGGCGGATTGGTGGTGTTGACCTGGAGGTAGGCCGAGAGCACCGACTGCGCCTCGCGAGCCGTGGCGGGCCAGTCGATTGTGTTTTGCGCGCCGGCGTCCGGCGCCGGAGCCATGCTCGCCAGTCCCCACAAAAAAAGTCCGGGAACAAAGCGGCGGGTGTGGAATCGTGTCATAGTGGTAGGGGCGAAGACATCGGTCTTTCGAGCGCGGGTAATTCTACCGCGCGATGACCGAGATCGCACCGCGCAGCGCTTACGGTCCGCTCGGCCCGGAACCCTGTGGTGCCGGCGGCGGCGGAGGAAGCTGCGCGACGCGGGCCTTGAACGCCTGAAATGCGCGCGAGTCCACGACGAGCTGCTGGTTTGGATCGACCCTCAACCCGGCAATGAGATTCCGAGCGCGCTGAATGCGGGTCTCCTCCAGCGGGTGCGATGCGAACCAGCCCTCGACGACCGTCGGCCGATACTCGCGCTCACGCAACAGGATCTCGAACAACTCGGGGATGCCGCGGGGGTCGTAGCCGGCGCGCGTCACATTGATCACGGCCTCCGAGTCCGCCTGCAGCTCGTCGAGCCGACTGTGCCGCGCGAAGAGCGCGCTGCCTCCGACCTGCACGGCCGCCTGGGCAAGCCCGCTGTGGCAGATGTTGGTCAGAGTACAAACCACCGCCAGCCCGAGATTGGTCTTCTGCTGGGTCTGGATGTCCTTCACGGAGTGCCGCTCCACCACGTGCCCGATCTCGTGACCGAGCGTACCGGCGAGCTGGTCAAGGCGCTCGGCGTCGTCGATCAATCCGCGGTTCACGTAGACGTAGCCGCCGGGCAGGGCAAAAGCGTTGACCTGATCGCTGTTGACCACATAGAAATGCCAGTCCAGATCTGCCCTGCTGGTCTTACGGGCGATGGACTCGCCGAGGGTCTGCACGAAGGAGATCACCGACGGGTCGGTGACCAGCGGAAGCTGAGAGTTGACTTCTGCGGCGTCCTGCCGTCCCAGCGCAACCTCCTGGTCCTCGGAAACGGAGCAACCGGCGAAAGCCAGCAGGAGGGCCGTCATTATGCAGATGCGAATCATTTCCCGGCGGGAATGGTAGATTCTTGAGGGGGGCAAGACATGTTCCAGCCACTGACTGCCCGCATCCGGCGAAACTTCGAGCCACCATTGCAGACTCCTCTCGCATCCGAAAAACCGCGCCGCACCTTCGAGGAGCGGCACATCAGCGTTCCGCGCACCGCGCGCTACGCGATACTTGGATCGCTCGACGCAGACCTAAGCGAGGTCTGGATCGCATGTCACGGCCACGCCCAGCTCGCGCGCAGATTCATCGCGCGCTTTCTGCCGCTGGAGCAGAGCGATCGGCTCATCGTCGCGCCCGAGGCCCTGTCCCGATTCTATCTGGAGCCGCCGCGAGTTGGACCCCACGGCACCGATGTGCCCGTCGGCGCGAGCTGGATGACCTACGAAGATCGTGACGCCGAGATCGACGATTACGTGCGCTACCTCGATCTTCTGCACGACGAGATATTCTCGATCGTCGATCGATCCCAGGTGCGACTGATCGTGCTCGGATTCTCCCAGGGGGTCGCGACGGCCACGCGCTGGATCGCGCGCGGCAACGTCGATCCGGACAGAGTCATTCTGTGGGCCGGGATGCTGCCCACCGAGCTCGATGGCACTGCCGCAGCCCGCCTCACCCGGCGCTCTCCGCTTACGGTGGTGTTCGGCACGAGCGATCAATTTGCGCGGCCCGACGTCGTCGCTCAGCAGGAGGGACGTCTCCGCGAGCTGGACGTACCGCACCACACCGTGCGCTTTAACGGCGGCCACGACCTGAACGCCGAAGCGCTTTTGCAGCTCGCCGAGGACGCGCAAAGGTGATTCCTCGCGCCGTGACGAGGGTCACGTCCAGATTCACGTGGCGGTCGGCAATGATAATCCTGCTGATTGCGGCGCTCTTCGTTCCGCTGATCGTCGGATCCGATTTCTTCTTCCCGTACGTTGTTCCGCGCAACCTGTTCTTCCGGATTGTGGTCGAGCTCGGAGTGACAGCGCTCGTGATCGCGCTTTCGCTCGGGGGTAAATCGCTCGATCTGCGTGACGAGCCCATCCTGTGGGCGCTAGCAGCCTTTCTTGGCGCAGTGACGGTATCGGCGATCTTTTCGCCAGCGCGGTCGCACAGCTTCTTCGGTGATTTCGAGCGCATGGGCGGCGTGTGGGCGTGGCTCCATCTCTTCCTGTTCTTCCTGTTGTTACGAACGCTGCGCGACAAGGACTGGGTGTGGATACTCAACGGCGCACTCGCCGTGTCGCTGGTCGTCGCCGGCATCGCAATCGTTCAGCACGCACGCCAGACATCTACCGCCGGCACCGATGCCTTTGTCGACCCGAGCATGGCAACCCTCGGCAATTCCGGGCTGCTCGCCGCATATCTGCTGTTGGCAATCGCGATCGCGGCGTATCTCGCTACGACTTATGCGCGCTTGCGCCTGGTGTATCTCGCCGCCGGCGCGATCGATCTGGTGGCCCTTATTTACGCGCAGAACCGGAGCAGCATTCTTGGTCTGGTGCTGGCGGCACTCGTTGGCGCGGTGCTCTTCTCGACGCTCGGTGCGCATGGTCGTCGACGGTGGGTGGTGCCCGCGATCGCGCTGTCGATCGGCGTCGTTCTCACCGGGGCCGTGCTGGTGATCAAAGCGTTTCCGGAGAGCGCCGTCAGCCGGCATCTGCCCTCGGTCCTGAAGCGCGCCGCCAACACCAACTTCGCCGGAAGCGACGAGTCACGCACCATGCAGTGGCGTGCTGCGATAGAGGGATTCAAGGATCGTCCGCTCACCGGATACGGACTCGAGAATCACAATCTGGTCTGGAGCGCGCATTTCGATCCCGACATCTACAGGATCGACACCGACATCTACGACCGTACTCACAACGAGTTCCTCGAGATCCTTGCCACGACCGGCCTGCTCGGAATGTTCACGTTCCTCGGAATCTGGGCCGCGATCTGGGTTACCCTCGCACGTGCATACCGCGCCGGCCGCCTGACTGCAGCCGGTGTATCGGTTCTTACGGGGCTGCAGATCGCCTACGCGACCTATCTTTTTTTCTGGTTCGTGGATCTCAACTCCACGATGCTGTGGATTCTGCTCGCGGCACTCATCGCGTCGCGGGGAACGGTCGGCTCGGTGGTGCTCGAGGCTACCGAGCACGACGCGGTCGTCGTGCAGCGCAGGCCGGCGATAGCGTTTGCCGCGACGGCGGTGCTGGTGTTCGCGCTATACGCCGAAGGCTTTACGCCATTTCGAGTCGATCGTGCGCTGGCGCGCATCGACGTTCCGGGGTCGGTCGATAGAACGCTGTCGCAATTCGATCTTCTCGCGGCCGCTCCGAGTCACCAGACGGCCCATACCCCGATTCTGATGGCGCGGTACGTCGGCTCGCTCGCGCCGCGCCTGGAGTCGATATCCGCCGATCCCGGCCGTCGGCGTATGCTGGATCGCGCTTTCGCCGACGCGATGCTGGTATTCGACCGCGAGATCGATCGTGACTCGCTCAACGATCGTCTCTACACCCACCAGGGCCAGCTCTACGCGGAAGCGGCGAGGTTCTACGCCTCGCCAACGTATCGTCAGAAGGCGATCGATGCATTTCACCAGGCGATGGAGCTGAGTCCGCACCGCATCGAGCCGCGGCTGGAGCTCGCCGCGCTTTACAGCAGCGAGAGCGATTACGAGCGCGCCCTGGTAGTACTCGGTGACGCCGTCAAAGTCGACCCGCAATTGGGCGAGCCCCGCTACAGACTGGCCGAGGCATACGCCGGCGCCGGCCACCCCGACTCTGCGCTGGCAATGCTACAGAGCTCGCTCAAGCTCGGCTACGTCGGAGCACCGGAGATCTATCTCGCCATCGGCAAGCGCCTGGAATTCTCCGGGAAAAACACCACCGCCGCGCGTCTGTACTCCAGTTATCTGGAGGCGAAATACACTGAGGCGGTCTGGGATCGGACTGAATCGATCGACCGGCCGGTGCCGAGTGCCGACCTCGCTGTCGCGGCGCATCTGCCGCTCCTCTACATGCGCGCCCGCGAAAGCGAGCTCGCGATCAAGAGCGCCGCCGCGCTATCGGCGTTCGACCCGTCGCGCTCGAAGCTCGTCGACCGCTTTGTGTCGGACGTTGGCGCCAGACGGCGCGCGAGCTGGCTGGCGCGCACAACGCTGCTGCCGTGCAGGACTTCGCGACTTGTGCCGGCGCTCGATTCCATTCCGCTCGACGCCTGCAGGGTCTTTCGCGGAAAACTCTAGGCGGGCTGGGCGACGGCGGCCGGCTGTCGTGCGCCGGCGCGATGTATCCTCAGTGCGGCGATCCGCCGGCCATCCATTGCCACTACTTCCATCTCGCCGCCCGGAATCGGGATGCGATCGCCCATCCGCGGCAGCCGTCCGAGCTTTGCGAACGCGTATCCACCGAGGGTAGTCCAGTCGCCTTCGGGAATCTGAATGCGATAGTCGGAGCGCACGTCGATCAGCGACAATGAGCCGGCAAGCTCCAGCACGCCGTCCGTAACGATAGATTCACGCGACGCGAAGTCGTACTCGTCGGCGATGTCGCCCACGACCTCCTCGACCAGATCTTCCATCGTGACGATGCCGGCAGTACCGCCGTACTCGTCGAGCACGACCGCCATGTGGGCGCGCGTCCGCCGGAGATCGTCGAGCACACGCTCGGCCGGCCGGCTGTCGGGTACGTACATAGGCTCGCGCACGAAATCCGCGAGATTGAACGGCGCGTCGCCTGCGTGCAGCCAGAGATCCTTGGCCAGGAACACTCCGATCACGTCGTCGAGGGATTCGCGATACACCGGATAGCGCGAGTAGCGTTCGCGCCGCAGGATCTCCCAGACCTCCTGCTCGCTCGACTGAATGTCGAGCGCGACGACATCGGTACGCGGCCGCATCACATCTCGCGCTTTCTTGTCGTGGAAGTCGAGGACTCCGGCAAGCATCGCCCGGTCGGATTCGTCGAGGGTGCCGTGGGCGTGCGCCTGCATCACCAGAAAGCGGATTTCGTCCGGGCTATGTCCTTCCTGGTCGCTGGCGGGGTTGACGCCGAACACCTTGAGCAGGGCGTTCGCCGTACCGTTGAAAAGCCAGATGAACGGGGACATGAATCGGGAAAACACCAGCAGCGGCGTCACCACTGCGCGTGCAGTGCGCTCCGGACTGCTCAGCGCGATCGACTTCGGGGCGAGCTCGCCAAGCACGATATGAAAGAACGTGAGGATGAAGAACGCGACCGGCGCGGCGGCAATGTGCACGGCGGTAGGCGACGGATTGAGACCGACCAGACGGAACAGGCGGTCGAAGAGGTGGGCAAGAACCGGCTCCCCGATCCAGCCGAGCGCCAGCGAGGCGATGGTAATTCCCAGCTGTGTCGCCGCGATGTAACGATCGAGATGCTGCAGGGACCCCTGGACAGCACGGGCGCCGCGATCTCCGCGCGCTATCATCTCGTCGAGCTTGCTTCGTCGAACGGCGACCAGCGCGAACTCCGCCGCTACGAAGAACCCATTGATGACCACCAGTCCGAGCACCGCAGCGAGGCTGGTCGCCGCGAGGGTCATGGATGGGGGATCGGCGGCCTCTGCAGCAACAAGTCCGAGGACCATAAGGTGTAATCTATATAGTAGTAGAGACTTAGGAGCCGGGCGGAGCGTCTATTTGACGGCAGTGTCACTATCCCGCAAAATGGAATCCTTACTTCCGGCAGTCCCCATCACTCCTGTGCTTGCGCAGCCGTCTCTCGTCCTGCCCGCGATTGCGCGAGGCGGGCGCGAACGCGTGCTCCGGGTGCTTTACCTCGGCCGGCTGTCACTGGCGACCGCCATCTTCGTGGCCGCCGTCATTGTGTGGGGACGCGCCGACAGCGGGGCGACACTGCTGGCAACTCTCGCCTTCGTCTCGAGCCTCCTGTTCACGGGCGGGTCGATGCTTTACGCGGCGCGCGCCGATGTGGTCGGTGACACTTTCTACTACCTCCAGGTCATCTTCGACTTGCTGGTGGTGACGGCGGTTGTTCGAGTCACCCAGGCGGGCACACCTTCCCAGCTGGCGCCATTGTACATCCTCGTGATCGCGGTGAGCGCGCTGCTGCTGCCACCGGCTGGAGTACTCCTGATCGCGATGCTCGGCGACGTACTGTATTTCGCGGTGACGATCGCGAATACACCGCGGGTTTTCGACGTGCCGATTCTGGTGCAGCTCGGCATTTTCGGCGCGGTGGCCCTCGGGTGCGGCTACATTGGAGCACGGCTCCGCGAAGCTCACGCAGGCCAGGAAGAGATGGCCGCCGAGCTCGCAGCGTTCCGGCTTCGCGAAGCCGACATCGAGCGACTGCATACGCGGGCCGAACGCCTCGAGGCCGTCGCGGAGCTGAGCGCGTCGCTCGCGCACGAGATCAAGAACCCGCTCGCGTCCATCAGGAGCGCCGCCGAGCTGCTCGCGAAGGTGCCGGGCTCAGACGACGACACTCGCACTTTGACGAGGCTGGTGCAGCGCGAGTCCGACCGCCTCTCGCGATTGCTGTCGGAATTCCTGGATTTCGCGCGCACCGGCGTGACCAGCGTTCGGCGGGTGGATCTCGTCGAGGTCGCGCGTCATGCGGCGGCGCTCGTGGCCAACCATCCCGACAAACCCGAGCGGGTCGCCATCAGGGAGCTGTTTCCTTCAACACCACTGGTCGTCGTTGGCGATGACGACCTGCTCCATCGTGCGATTTTCAACTTGCTTCTCAACGCGGTGCAGGCATCTCCGCCCGGCGGGGAAGTCAGACTCGAGGCGGCGGAGCTTGCGTACCACCAGCTCCCACCGCAGGCCGAGCGCTTCACCCGGGGCGCGATGATGCTGCAAGTCACCGATCAGGGTCGCGGTATACCCGATGCCATCAAAGAGAGATTGTTCGAACCCTTCGTGACGACCAAAGTCGGTGGTTCCGGACTCGGGCTGTCGATAGTGCATCGCGCTGTCGAGGCACATCACGGATTCATTCTCGTCGACGGGAATGGCACCGGCAATGGAACCCGCTTCACGGTGATCCTGCCGAGACTTGGCGCCGACGGCGCGCGCAAGACTCCGCGCGGCGCGGCGAGGGCGGAGCTGTGACAACGGCCGCTACCGCAGCGCCGAGCGTTCTCGTCATCGACGACGAGATGGGGATCCTCGACACCATTCGCATCCTGCTCAAGAGCGAAGGATTCATCCCGTACACCGCCCACGGCGGTAAAAAAGGTCTCGAGCAGATCGCGGCGCTCAAGCCCGACCTCATAATCACCGACGTGCGCATGCCCGATGTCACGGGCCTGGACATCCTTGCTTCGGTTCGAGCGCACGACCCGGAAGCAGTCGTGATCCTGATGACGGCGCAAGCGAGCCTGCAGTCGGCGATCGGTGCGGTCAACAACGGCGCGTTCTACTACATCCAGAAGCCGTTCCGCAACGAAGAGCTTGTCGCAATCGTTCGGCGCGCGACCGAGCACCGCGCTCTCAAGCGCGAGAACAAAGCTCTCAAAGCCGACGTCAGGCGGCGCGACAAGTCCGGTCGTCCGATCGGGTCGAGCAAAGCGTGGGTGGAAGCCCTGCACGTCGCCGAGTCGGTGGCGTCGACGGATTCGACGGTGTTGCTGCAGGGGGAATCCGGTACCGGCAAGGAAGTAGTCGCCCGGTACATTCACGATCTGTCGCCCCGATCCGGCAAGCCGTTCCTGTCCATCAATTGCGGGGCGTTGCCCGAGAGTCTGCTGGAGAGCGAGCTGTTCGGTCACGTCAAGGGATCGTTCACCGGCGCCTCACGCGACAAGGACGGCCTGTTTTCCGCCGCTGGTGAGGGAACGTTCTTTCTCGACGAGATCGGAGAGACCACCGCCGCGACCCAAGTCAAACTCCTGCGCGTGCTGCAGCAGCGTGAGGTGATCCCGGTAGGCGCGACCGAGGCCAAGCCGGTGAACGCGCGAGTCATAGCTGCCACGAATCGGGATCTCGAGGAAGAGATCAAGCGTGGAGGCTTCCGCAGCGATCTGTACTATAGGTTGAACGTGATCTCCATCGTGCTCCCGCCGCTGCGGAACCGCCCGGGCGACATAGCTCTGTTGTCGGAGGGCTTCCTCAAGCGCGCCGGCGAAGCGCGCGGCGAGTCGGCCAAGGTGCTTGAGCCCGAAGCGGCAGAAGCGATGCAGCGGTATACGTGGCCCGGCAACGTGCGCGAGCTGGAGAACGCGCTCGAGCGCGCGGTGATTCTCGCGAAAGGTGAGACAATCCCGCTTTCAGCGCTGCCGGAGCGTGTCGTCGAGCCGAAGTCGGATCCGCTGGTGAGTGACGGCGTGCAATCGAACCCCACTCTCGACACCATCGAGCGGGCGTACATCATGTGGGTGCTGGACAACGAGGGCGGAAACAAGCCGCGAACGGCCGAGGTGCTCGGCATCGACCCATCCACGCTGTACCGAAAGCTGTCCAGGTACGGTCTCGATACCTGATCGCCGCGACTTGCGAGAGGCCTCGCAAAAAGCGGCGCTTTTCGCTGTCAGCTTCACGACAGCAACGTCCTAACCCCAAGGTTATCAGCAACTTAGAAAGTCGGCGGCTCACGGCACTTTGCCTGCTCTATTGCGGCGTGCGCCTCTGGTTAGGCGTCCTTGTTCAGGTGGATGCAGCTGCATTTACCCCTCGCTTTCCAACGCTTCAGGAGACTCCAAAATGAGCAGCAAGAAGGGTTTTACTCTTATCGAACTTCTGATCGTCGTCGTGATCATCGGCATTCTTGCCGCGATCGCGATTCCGAAGTTCGCGAATACGAAGGAGAAGGCTTACCTCGCCGCGATGAAGTCTGACCTTCGCAACATGGCGACCTATGAAGAGCAGTACGCTGCCGACAACGGCGGTGCGTATTTCGGTGGTACCGCGACGTCCGCGGCTCCTCTCCAGGGCTTCAGCCCGTCGCAGAACGTGACCGTCGTCGTGACGAACGTCGCCGGCCCGCCGCCCTCGTGGAGCGCCACGGCCAGCCACACGCAGACAGCAAAGACCTGCGACATGACCAACGGTGTGATCACCTGCACCTGATGATCTGAGTGGAAGGGAAAGGGCGACTTCGGTCGCCCTTTTTTTTTGAGCTCGCGTCGCGTGGATTCGGTGTTGGGCGAGTGAGGATCGTGATGCCCGGGTGCGGTCCTTCACCGATTCTGGGTCATGACAGATTTCCGCCAACGCGATGGCTACTCGCTGGTCGAGGTGATAGTTGCGTTGATGCTTTTCACGGTCGGCGCACTCGCCCTGATGAGCACTTCGACGGTGCTGGCGATTCAGCTTGGCAATGACGCGCGCAGGGAACGAGCGGGCCGGATCGCCGCGGAGCGGATCGAAGTGGTGCGATCGACCTGTCACGCCGCCGCGACCGGAACCGAACGGGTCGGGGATGTCACATCGAGCTGGGCTGTCACTCCGGGAGTGCGGAACGATCTACTCGTTGTCGAGACTGCCAGCTATCTGACCTCGCGGGGCTCTCGGATCGACAGCTTGCGGGCGCTGGTGCCGTGCAGGTAGGCGGTCGGGCGCGAGGCTCTCGCGGAGTGACGCTCATCGAGCTCGCCGTGGTGCTGGCGCTACTCGGCATCGTCGGCTCGGTCGTCGGACGCAGCCTGCTGCGACAGCAGCGTTTTTATCGCGGCGCCACCGAGCTGCTTGGCACACGCGAAAACGTGCGCGACGCAATGGATGTCCTTGCCGCCGATATTCGGGGTCTTGCTGTGGCAGACACCGTGAGAGTGATGAGCGATTCGGCGGTCGAATTCTTTGCGAATATCGGCGTCGCGCTGACGTGCTCGGACACCGGCACCCAGCTGGGGCTTGCCGGACCCACCGGTCCGCGCGGGAACACTTTCGCAGCTTTTCTCAACGCGCCGGACAGTGGAGATCTTGCCGTGATCTATCGGAAGGAGAGCGATAGTGCCCCTCCGACCTGGGAGCGTGCGCCAATCGCAAGCTTCGCTTCGGGATCCTTCACATCCGTATGTCCGGACTCCAGTGCGTTCGCGGTTGGAGAAGGCGCGCGCGGATTCCTGCTGACACTGTCGGCGCCTCCGACACCCGGCATGCCGGCCGGTACTCCAATTCGGGTTATCCGACGAGCGAGGTACAGTCTTTACCGAGCCGGCGATGGCGAGTGGTATCTCGGCTACCGACGGTGTAATGCCATTGGGCCCCCGGCCTGCGGTGCGGTGCAGCCGCTCAGCGGACCTTATCGTCCCTACAGCTCCGACCCGGATCGAACCGGACTGCTGTTCGAATACTTCGACGCGAATGGCGCGCGGACTACATCTCCGCTCGATCTGGCGCGGATCAGAATCACGGCGAGGTCGGAGAGCCGTCAAAGGATTCTTCTCGACCGCCGCGAGTGGCACCCCACTGACTCGGCGACGACGTCGATCGCGGTGCGTAATCGCGCGCCCTGAATTCGTGCCACCGATCGCCGCGCGACGCAAAGGATTCGTGCTCGCCGCAGCGCTGCTGGCGCTGCTCATGATTGCGGCTCTGGTTGCAGGCGTCGTCTTCGCCGCCAACGAGGGCACCCGGATGGCGGTCGCGTCAGCGGACCGACAGCTGACGCTCGCGGCTGCCGAGTCGTCAATCGAGGAAGCGATGCTGGCGGACGACGCTTCCGAATGGATGGGCGCGATGGGCGCCACTACCACCTCGAGCCAGGAAGCATCCGCGATGCCGGTGACCATTTATCGCACCCGCCTCGACACGACGCTGTTCTGGATTGTCGCCGACGCCGGTCCGGCGCGCGCCGGATCAGGAGTGATGTCCCGCGTCGGCGTCCTGGTGCGGGTCAATCTGGTTGCCGGTACAGTCGCATCGATCGACCGGATTTCTGACCGGTGGTGGTCGGAGCTTTTCTGAGTCGATGGTAGCCCATCGTTACTTTCCCGCCAATTGAATCGTGTCTTAGGCTGAACGATTGGTGACGGACCTCATGAGCAGAAGTGCCACGCGGTTGGTCTCCTCGTAAACGCAAGCAAACAGGGTTCTTGGGACCGCGTGCTTCAAGAGAGATAGAACTGCGGCGCGCGCCCGAGTAAAGCCCGATTCTTTCATCCACCAAGGACCGCGATGGCGTTATTTGGCCGGAAGAAGACTACCGTGGGACTCGACATCGGATCAGGCCTCGTCAAGGTCGCCGTAGTCGATCACTCGAAGTCTACTCCAGAACTGGTCAAGGTTGCGATCACTCCGCTGCCCGACGATGCGATCGTCGAGGGCGAAGTGATGGATCCGCATCTGGTCTCGGATGTCATCCGCACGACTATTGAGTCGGTTGACGCCAATACCAAGGCCGTCGTCGCGGCAGTAGGCGGACGCGATGTGATCATCAAGCGCATCAAGACTGAGCGTGTCAAGGAACAGCAGGCGCGTGAGCTGATGCGCTGGGAAGCGGAGCAGCACGTCCCCGACGTCGATTCGGTGGAGCTCGATTTCCAGATTCTCGACGAGAACGGCGACAGCAGGGACGAGATGAGCGTTCTTCTCGTCGCGGCCAAGCGCGACCTCGTCGAGGCGAAGCTGCGGATCCTTGCCGAGGCCGGGATCACGCCGAGCTCGATGGACGTCGACGCCTTTGCGCTGCACAACGCCTTTGAAGTGAACTACCCGGCCGCGATGAGCGGCGCGGTGGGCCTCGTCAACATCGGCCACGAAGTAACCAACATCAACATTCTCGACGATGGTGTTCCGATTCTCACCCGTGATCTGCCGGTGGGAACCCGTCGTCTTCGTGAAGATCTTCAGCGCGAGCACGGCCTTTCGGCCCCCGACGCCGAAGCTCTCATTAGAGGTTATGACCGGTCACCACAGCTCGATTCGGTGATCGCGGCCCGCACTGAAGAAATCGCTACCGGTCTCGAGCGCGCGATTGCGTTCCTCTCGACGTCCCTCAAGGGCGACGGGCAGATGAAGGCCGTTTACACCTGTGGCGGCGGATCACGCACGCCCGGTCTCACCGAAGCGTTGGGGCAACGGCTCAGGAAGCCGGTGGAGCTCGCCAATCCGCTCGCGACGATGTCGGTGCGCGAAGGCGCGCTCGAGTCGCTCGTGACCGACGAGGTCGCGCCGCTTCTCATGCTTTCCATCGGTCTTGCCCTGCGCAAGAACTGACCCCGGAGTCAAGACACCATGATCGAGATCAATCTTCTTCCCGGGGATGGCAAGAAAAAGAAGCGCGCCAAGACTTCGACCGGAGTCAAGCTCGACTTCCATCCGAGCCAGTGGTTTGCGGGCATCACCGAGAAGATCACCGACAAGTACATGCTCGGCGCGGTCGGCGCCGCCGGTCTTTCCGGCGCCCTGATAGTGCTGATGTTCATCAGCCAGACCGCGCGCGCTTCGCTGCTCGAGGCCCATGAAACGAAGGCGGTCAAGGATTCCGCGCAGTACAGCGCGGTGCTGAACGCCAAGGCCAAGGCCGAAGCGACCCGTGATTCCCTGTATCAGCAGATCGCCATCATCAAGTCCATCGATGACTCGCGCTACCTGTGGTCGCACCTGATGTACGAGATCTCGAGCGCTCTGCCGCAGTACACGTGGCTGATGGAGGTCACTCAGACGAGTGCTCCGAAGAGCGTCGCGGTCGCTGACACCACCAAGAAAGCCGCGCCCGCCGACACGACGGGCAAGTCGCCCCGCCAGCGCGCGCTGGAGCGCGATCGGGCCAAGAAGGCTCACGCCGACTCGGTGTTCGCAGCGGCCAAAACGATCCAGTTCAAGATTGTCGGACATACCGTCGACATCCAGGCGCTGACGCGATTCATGAAGTCGCTCGAGGCGTCGCCGTTCATTCAGAACGTGCAGCTCAAGCAGTCCGACCTGGTCCAGGCGGAAGGCAAGGAAGTGACCGAGTTCACGCTCGAGGCGGAGTCGCAGGTGCCGCCCCCGTTCGCGGTCAAGACGGTTCCACTCGTAGTCTCGGCGGTGCGTTAAGATGGCAATCGGCGCAAACATGACCAAGCGCGAGCAGACGCTCGCTGCAATCGGCCTCGTGGCGGTACTCCTGCTCGGCGCGTACTGGTACTTCCTGTACAAGCCCAAGTCGGCGGAGCTGGCGACCATCCAGGCGCACGTCGATTCGCTCGACAAAAAGAATCAGCAGGCCAAGGCAGACATCGCGCAGGGCAGCTTGCAAAAGCTGAAGGCGCAGTCCGCCGAGTACGAGCAGAGCCTCAAGGTGATGCGCCAGCTGGTGCCGAGGAGCAACGAAGTCCCGGCGCTGCTCGAAGACATCTCGACGGCGGCGCGGCGCGTCGGACTCGACCTCGCCAGCGTCGAGCCGATGCCGGTGCTCCAGGGCGAGCAGTTCGATACCTATCGATACAAGCTCGGCGTGATCGGTGGCTATCACCCCGTCGGCCAGTTCCTGAGCAACGTCGGCTCGTTGAACCGGATCATTGCGCCGGTGACGATGCAGATCAAGCTGCATCCGATCGCCGACAAGACCAAGGCGCGCGTCAAGAAGGGCGAATCGCTCATCGACACCGAGTTCCAGGTGCAGACCTACGTCGCGCGCACCACGCCATACGTCCCCGCCTCGGCGGTGAAATAATGCATCGTTCCATCTCCTTCGCCCTGATCTTCGTCTCGGCTCTCGCGAGCGGCGCATCCGCGCAGGCGCGTGCGCAGGCGACATCACGGCCGAATCCGAATACCGCCGCGCGGCCTGCGTCGGCGACCAAGCCTCCCGTGAAGCCGGCTGCGAAAACGGCGACCCCGCCGCTTCCTGCCCCGGACACCACTCCCAAGGTGCTGATCAACCGCGAGGTGTTTCAGTACGAGGGCGATGGTCGGCGCGACCCGTTTGTTTCGCTGCTGACTACATCTGACCTGAAGCCGCTGCTCACCGACCTCAAACTCGTTGGTGTGGCTTACGATCCACGCGGTCAGAACTCTGTTGCGGTTTTGAGAGATGTCACGTCTAAAGATCAGTACAAGGTCAGGGTCGGCCAGACGATCGGCAGAATGCGCGTCGCGGCGATCCAGCCCAAGGCAGTGATTTTCACGATCGAAGAGTTCGGTTACAGTCGGCAGGAGCTCCTGCCAATAGCGCCGCCCGATTCGACTAAAATGAGGCTTCGTCAATGAGCTTGCTGAAGGCGCTGCCCGCTGCGGCGCTCCTGTTTCTGCCCTCGTCGGCCGCGACCGTTCGCTCACTCAGTGTGATCCCGTCGTCAGGGAAGACTGAGGTTGTGATCGGCGTCAATGCCGCCGTCGAAGTGCAGGACTTCACGCTCGGCGCGCCCGCCCGGGTGGTTGTCGATCTGAAAGGAGCCACCCTCGATATGCCGTACCGCCGCTACGACAAGGAGTCGCGCGGTGGAATCACCAACATACGCTACTCGCAGTACAGACCGAACATCGTCCGCATCGTGATCGAGATGGATGCCAGGCATCCATACGAGGTGACGCGCACCGACGGCGAGATCAGCGTCTCGGTCACCGGCGGCAAGACTACCGACTACACCGCGTGGTCGCCGACGCCGGGCCGCAAGCCTGCCTACGTCGCTACCCGCACGCCGACCCCGGCTCGCCTGGCGAGCGCCAACACGGAGACGAGAGCCGCCGCGCATTCGACTCCGGTGCCGGCGACTCCGGCCAAGACTGTTGCCGCGAAGCCGCTGAGCCAGCCGACTCAGGCAGTCGCGCAGGTCGAGACTTCGACGGCGCAGAACGACGTTCAGGATGATCCCGCCCCGCCCGCAGCCGAGATCGCGCCGCGGCAGGCGACCACCTACGACAGGCCGAACCTCGGCTCGACCTACGACAAGCCGGTCGCGCTCTTCTCGCAGGCGCAGCAGTCACAGCAGCCGCCGATCACGGTCACGTTCCAGGATACCGACATTCGCGACGTGATCGCTTCGTTCGCCGCTTTCTCGGGGCGCACGATCGTGGTGGGCAAGGACGTTACGGGCAGCGTCACCGCCGAAGTGAAGAACCAGCCGTGGGACGTCGCGCTGCGCGCGATTCTCCAGGGCCAGGGACTCGCTGCTTCGGAGGATCCCGTCTCGGGCATCATCACGGTCGACAGCTATGCCAACATCCTGAATCGCCAGGCGTCGGAGCCGCTGCAGACGCAGCTCGTCTCGATCAACTACGCCCGCGCATCGAACCTCGTACCGACTATCCAGCAGCTGCTGCAGAAGGATTGCCTCGCCAACGCGCAGGTTCCGTCGAGCGGCAACGTGCAGAACAACGCGCGACCAAACTGCGTCGCCCGCGGCCTCGTCGCGGCCGATTCGGTTACCAATACGCTCATCATTACGGAGACGGCTTCGCGCCTCGCCGATGTCCTGCAGTACGTGCACAACCTCGATGTTCGCACGCCCCAGGTCGGTATCAAGGCCAAGATCATCTTCGTCAACAGAACCAACATCGAGGACATCGGACTGTCGTACGATCTCGGTACGGGCACCGATCAGTTCTTCAGCCAACTCGTGAAGCGTCCCGATCCCGCGACGCTCAAGCCGATCGACACCAACGGCGACGGAGTGCCTGACGCACTTGGCGGCGGCACGCCGTTCAATGGCGACAGAATTCTGCTCGGCGGCAACGCGCTGTCGGCGATCGCGAACGCCAACGCGCGCGTCGTCAACCCCGCGCTCAGCGTGGTGTTCTCGACGGCGCTCGGAAAGTTCCAGCTCACCAGCTTCCTCGACGCGTTGCAGGAAGTCCGGCTCGCCGACCTTCAGGCGGAGCCGAGCATTGTGACGCTCGACAACAGACAGGCTTCGATCCAGGTCGGTCAGGAAATCCCGATCCGCGTGCTCGACGCGAATACCGCGAACCTGAGCGGCGCGACGACCCCGAACGCGCAGCCGCGCGCCACGGTGCAGATGAAGCAGGTCGGTATCATCCTCACGGTCACCCCGCACATCACCAACAACCGGCAGATCCTGCTGTTGTTGCACGCCGAGAACTCCGACGCGCAGCTCGCTGCGTCCGACGTCGGGTTCATCTTCGGCAAGCAGTCGGGTGACACCCAGCTCCTCGTTGGCGACGGCGAGACCGCTGTGATCGGCGGGCTCACAGTCACGCAGACAACGCAATCCAAGTCGGGCATTCCGCTGCTCGTCGACCTGCCGCTCATCGGCAGGCTGTTCGGCGAGACGCGCACCGACGACGAGAAGCGTGACCTGCTCATCCTTGTCACGCCTCACATCATCGATGACGGCGCGCCGATTCCTGGCTCGTCGAATCCGAACCCACCAGCCACCCGTTAAAGGTGACTCGTATGCATAAAGCACTTGTTCGTGGGCTCAACCGCGGCCTCAGATGGGCCGCGGTTGCAGCATCGATCTCACTTGCTGTCGCTGCGTGTAACGACAACACATCGATCGATCCGCAGCGCGATCGCATTCCGCCGACGCTCGACCTGACCGCACTCGGCGGGCGGGCGGACACCGTCATCGCGTTCACGACCCAGGCCAAGGACAATCTCGGTCTCAAGACCATCCACGTGCAGGCAATCGGCGCGGTCGGATTCGTCTACGATACGGTGTTCACGAGTGCAGTGACGGACATTCAGCTTCCGTTCACGCTCTTCTCGTCGCGCAGCGTTCCGCCGGGTACTCCGGTAACGATCACCGCGACGGCATTCGACGGCGCCGGCAATTCATCGGGTGTCGATACTCTGATCATGGCGACCGGCAACCTGCCGCCGCCGGAAGTTCGCATCCTGAGCCCGTTCTCGGGTAGCTCCGCGGTCGTCGGCAAGTCGATCCTGGTGACGGTGATGGGGAAGACGGCGACGAAGGTAATGTCGCTCGGCCTCAACTCCACCGGCCCGGTCGTGCGCAACGACTCGGCGCTGTTCTCGAGTCCGCTCAGCGATTCGACCACCATGCAGGACACCATCGCGATTCCGGCGAACGCAACTCCGGGAACGCTCACGATCACGCCGTTCCTGCGCGATTCGCTGGGACAACGCGCGACTGGTCCATCCATCACGATCAACGTCCAGACTGCAGCGCAGATCAACTCGGTGCCTGTCGTCAACCAGTTCTGCGTCGGCAACTCGGCGTTCGACAACGCCTGCGGTCACGCCAAGCGCGTGGAAGTCACCGACACTGTGCACGTTGAAGCCGATGATCCGAGCGGCATCAGTCAGCTGGGCTACGAAGTGAGAAGTACCCCGGGTGGGCCGATCGACGACACGCAGACCTTCGCATCATCGGGTCAGCTGACGTTCCAGCCGCACACCTTCAAGATGAATCTGCCGTACACGAGCTTCCCGACGATCGCCTACATCCAGGTGTTCGCCCAGAATTCGAACGGCGTACGAGCATACGCGAAGCTTGCGAGCGGTGTGGACCGCATCGACACCGTTACGGTCGTGGCCGGAGTAACCCGTCCGCTACCGTTTGGCGGCCAGGTAGCCGACGCGCTTTACCACGCCGGCAAGGACCGCTTGTACCTGACCAACATCGCGAGAAACCAGGTTGAGGTGTTCAACCTCTCCGATTCGTCGTTCAAATCGCCGATCATCGTAGGCTCACGTCCGTGGGGTATCACGGCGTGGCCGCGCGACCGCAACGGCACGATGGGCGACACCCTGCTGGTTGCAAACTCGGGTGGTACCCAGATCAGCTACGTCGATCTGAACACCGGTCTGGCCGGTGGCAGCGGATCGGAAGTGTTCCGCTACATGCTGCCGAACATCATCGTGTATACGATCACGACGACGACATCCGCGACGAGCGGCTTGCCGATTCGCGTTCGAACCAAGTATGACTTCAGCGATCGCCCACAGTACATCGGTGCGACGTGCATTGCGCCCGCCGGAAGCTGCACACCGGGCTCGGGGGGCGAGGTAGTCCTGACGTACTCGACTACTCCGACACCGGGACAGCCAGGTCCGTTCTCGAGCCGGAATGGTACGCTTCGCTGGGAGAACCTGACCCGTGGAGTGACGGCGGGCGGGCCGCTCGATCGTCACGTGTCGCACTACTTCTTTGAGCAGGCGATCGGACAGACCGGCGCCCGCGGCGACACCCTGGAAATCGTGAGATACGATGCCAACACTCGCGACTCCGTGACGCTCGTTCCGTTCATCGACCCGGTAACCCTCCAGTCGACGGTCGTCCGAATCCAGGAGCTCGCGTTCCGCGACACAACCTTCGTGCGCAACTCCGGAAACTTCCGGCGCGCCGTGTTCGGTGAGGGCGGTAGCGTAATCAACAGCCGCGCCATTATGTATGATGTGGATACAGGTTTCGATCCGACCTATTGGTGGATCGACAGGGGCGTCTCCCCCGCCGCTGACGTCACCGACTTCATCGCCAGCACATCGGCGACGATGCAGGGCGTCGCGATAAACTTCGACGGGAGTCTGTCGGCGATCCGTGCCGATTCGACCTACCTATTGAACCCGAACTTGAGACTGATGGGTGAGTTGGGCACCACGGCTACCAACGCCGGCCTCGACTTCCATCCCCGGAACGACGCTACGAAAGCCCCGCTCAACACGCGCCTAGCGTTCGCCGCATCGTCCGAGCCGCTGATCGAGATCTACGACACCAACTGCTACCTCAAGGTGGGGTCGATCCCGATCAAGGACCCCATCATCGGTCCGATCAAGGCAGCGTTGCAGGTCGCGACAGGCCAGCTGGTGCTCGTCGGAGCGACGTCGCGAGGAGTTGTCATCGCGCAGCTGCCCAATACGTTCACGACGACCTGCCCGTAGTCCTAACGCAGTGAAGTGGAAAAGAACTCGGCTCGCGCCGAGTTCTTTTTTTTGTTGGACCTGAAAAAGAAGACTACCGGCGGGCGGCCGGGGGCCGCACGGCGGGAGGCCGCGGGCTAAACACCTAACTGCAACGGAAGACTACCAGCTAATAGCTATGCGCGGAGCAGCCGGCGGCTCCGAGCGCGGGTTGGATGAACTGCGTGTGCGTGGATGGGCCGTCGTTGAATGAACGGAGTGGGGCAGATTGCGAGTGCTGTTTCCAAATAATTGCTCGGTGCAGCCAGCTGCTCCGCCCGCCGCCCCCAGCTGGTAGTCTTCAGTTGCACTTAGTAGTCAGCGCCCGGCCTCGAGCCGGCCCGCCCCCAGCCTCAAGCCGGTAGTCTTCCGTTGCAGTTAATGCCCAGGGGTTGTAATCGCCTCCCCGGCCCGTTCTTTTTGGTCCAATGCTCCGCTACACTACCGCCGGCGAATCTCACGGCCCCGCCCTCATCTCGATCCTCGAGGGGATGGTCGCCGGGCTGCCGCTCCTCGCCGCCGACGTCGACGTCGAGCTGATGCGCCGCCAGCAGGGCTACGGCCGCGGCAGACGCATGAAGATCGAGTCCGACCACATCGACTTCCTCTCCGGCGTACGTGGCGGCGAGACCCTCGGCTCGCCGATCGCGATGATCATTCACAATCGCGACTGGAAGAACTGGCAGGAAATCATGGATCCCGCCCCGCGCGAAGGCGATCCCGAACGCAAGCGCACGGTGACGCGCCCCAGACCCGGGCACGTTGATCTCTCGGGGATGCTCAAGTACGATCGCGACGATGCGCGCGATGTGCTGGAGCGCGCATCCGCCCGTGAGACCACCGCGCGGGTAGCGGCCGGCGCCATCTGCAGGAAATTCCTGCGCGAGTTCGACATCACCATTGGCAGTCACATCGTGCACCTCGGCGGCGTCGACGCGAAACGCCCCGAGAAAATGCCGGCCGATCTCAACGCCGCCAGCGATCGATCCCAGCTCCGCACCCTCGACCCCGCAGCCGAAGCCGAGATGATCGCCCGCATCGACACAGCCAAGGCAGAGGGCAACACCCTCGGCGGAGTCGCGGAAATCATTTGCGAGGGCGTGCCGGTCGGGCTCGGCTCGCACGTGTCGTGGGACAGAAAGATCGACGGCCGGCTCGCCGCGGCGCTGATGTCCATTCCCGCGGTGAAAGCGGTGGAGATTGGCCTGGGCGTCGAAGCGGCAAAAAGAAAAGGGTCCGATGTCCACGATGAGATCGACGCCGACGAGAGAAATGCGCGCGCCGGCCGAGTGCGACGCCGCACCAACAATGCCGGCGGCATGGAAGGCGGAATCACCAACGGCGAGCAGATAGTCCTCCGCGCCGCGATGAAACCGATCAGCACCCTCATGCGCCCGCTCGGCACCATTGAGATGAAAACGCGAGAGCCGGCGCAAGCGGTCGCGGAACGAAGTGATGTCACCGCCGTTCCAGCGATGGGGGTGATTGCCGAAGCAATGACAGCATTCACCATCGCCCAGGCGTTCCTCGAAAAATTCGGCGGCGACTCGCTCGGCGAGACGCGGCGGAACTTCGAGAGCTACCTTTCCGGGCTCAGTGGCAGAAAGGGACGCTGATCCGGAGCGCGTGCCGCACGTGATCCTGGTAGGGCTGCCGGGTGTTGGAAAGACGACGATCGGCAGGGCGGCGGCAAAGCACCTTGGACGACGCTTCCTCGATTTCGATCACGAGATCGAGCGTCGCGCGGGACTTGACGTGCGTGAGATCTTCCGGCTGAAAGGCGAAGACCACTTTCGACAGCTGGAGTTTGCTCTTACGGAGGAGCTCAGTAAGACGAGCGGGATGATCCTTTCGCCAGGCGGCGGCTGGATCACCCAGCCCAGGTCGGTAGAACTTTTGCGCGCAGCGGGGCGTATCATATACCTTAGAGCGTCACCCGAGGCGGTCGCGCGCAGGCTACGCCGGGTGGAGACCAGGCCGCTGCTGGCGGGGCGTGACCCCGTCGTGGCGCTCACGGAGTTGTACGACCGGCGGCGGGCGCTGTACGAGACTGCCGACGTGGTAGTGGATACGGAAAGGCTTGCAAGACAACAACTTATAGCAAAGGTGGTCGAGCTAGCCTCGACCCTGAAATAACAGACGACGCCACATGGACGAACGAATTCCTTCCCAAACGACCTTCCGGGTGATGGGCCCCCACGAGCGGGGCAGGTTTGCCCCTGAAGCTTGGGGTCACCTGCTCTCGCTGAACGGCTCGGGCGCCATCAATGGCCTGGAGCTGGAGCACATAATCGAGAGAGCGATGCTCCAGTTCGAGGGTCGCATCGCGCTCGACGATCTGCGCGGATTGCTCGAGGGAACGGGATTGGAAGATTCTTCTGCCAGCGGCGACAACACAACGGTGCACTAATAATGGCGAAAGCCAAGACAGCTACAGCAAAAACAACCGCGAAGCGCGCCACCAAATCGGCGAGCAAGACGACCAAAGCGACGAAATCGCGGAAGCCCATCGTCGAGTCGAACGGCGACCATCCATCGGAGCCGGGGTCGACGTCGCTGGTGATCGTCGAGTCGCCCGCCAAGGCGAAGACCATCGGTAAGTACCTCGGCCGCGCCTACAAGGTGCGCGCGACCATCGGTCACGTTCGCGATCTGCCCGAGAAGAAGATGGGCATCGACATCGAGAACGGTTTCCAGCCCGAGTACGTGACGATCCCGGGAAAAGAGAAAACCGTCGCCGAGTTGAAGAGCGCGGCTCGCGACTCGCGCGAGATCTTTCTGGCGACCGACCCAGACCGCGAGGGCGAAGCGATCGCGTGGCACGTCGCGCAGCAGATCAAATCCAAGAACGGCGCACCGGTCCGGCGCGTTCTTTTCCACGAGATCACCCGCGATGCCGTTCAATCGGCGATCAACAACGCGGGCGATATCGACGAGCGTAAAGTCGAGGCGCAGCAGGCGCGCCGTGTTCTCGACAGACTGGTGGGCTACAAGGCGAGCCCCGTTCTGTGGAAGACCGTCAAGAAAGGCATATCAGCCGGCCGCGTCCAGACCGTCGCGCTGAGACTGCTCGTCGAGCGCGAGCGCGAGATCCGCGCATTCAAGGCGGTCGAATACTGGACTGTCGAAGCTTTGCTCGAAGAGAATGGCCAGCAGTTCACCGCAAAGCTGCATCTGCTCGATGGCAAAAAACCTGTCATCAACAATGAGCGGGAAGCGAATGCGATTCTGGACGCGCTCAAACCCCGCAAGACTTTCCAGGTCAGCGAGGTCAAGCGACGCGAGCGCAGAAAGAATCCCGCCGCGCCGTTTACGACCAGCACCCTCCAGCAGGACGCCGCCAAAAAACTCGGCTTCGGCTCCAAGCGCACCATGCGTCTGGCGCAGGACCTCTACGAGGGAATCGAGATCGGCAAGGAAGAAGGCTCGGTTGGACTGATTACCTACATGCGCACGGACTCCACCCGCGTCGCACCGTCGGCCGCGATGCAGGCCCGCGACTACATCAAGATGATGTACGGCAAGGAGTACCTCCCCGACGCGCCGCGTCTCTATGCCGATTCGAAATCGAAGAACGCCCAGGATGCGCACGAGGCGATTCGGCCAACCGATCCTACGCGACGGCCCGAACACATTCGCAAGTATCTCAAGGAAGATCAGTTCAAGCTGTACGAGCTGATCTGGCAGCGATTCATGGCGTCGCAGATGACACCGGCTGTCTTCGACACCACGACGATCGATTTCGAGTTCGATCGATTCCTGTTCAGGGCCACTGGCAGCGTCATGAAGTTCGACGGCTACCAGAAGCTGTACAAGGAATCGCGCGAAGCCGAGGAAGGGAAACCGCTCGAGGCCGAGCAAGGACTCCCGCCGGTGGAGAAAGGCGAGGAGATTCCGGTCAAATCGATCACGCCGTCACAGCACTTCACCGAGCCTCCGCCGCGCTACTCGGAGGCGAGTCTCGTCAAAGAGCTCGAGCGACTCGGCATCGGCCGCCCCTCGACTTACGCGTCGATCGTTTCCACGCTCGTCGATCGGCGCTACGCGATGCTCGAGCAGCGCCGTTTCTTCCCCACCCAGCTCGGCGAGCAGGTAGAGAAGGTGATGGTGAAGAGCTTCCCCGACGTCTTCAACGTGCGCTTCACATCGCACATGGAGAGCGATCTCGACAAGGTCGAGGAAGGCGATGTGAACTGGCGGAAGATGCTCAAGGATTTCTACGGCCCGTTCGCCGAGTCGGTGAAGGGTGCCGACATCGAGGCATTGATCGGCGAAGCGCACGATCTCTCGGCCGTCGAGAAAGAGAGATGTCCAGACTGCGGCGGCAAGCTCGTTCCGCGCGGCGGATTCTTCGGGCCGTTCCTGGCTTGCGAGAATCATCCGAAAGAATGCAAGTACACACGTCCTTTGCGCGGTGATCGCAAGCCAGCGCAGCCGACCAACGAGATCTGTCACGAGTGCGGCGCGCCGATGGTAATTCGGCACGGGCGGTCCGGCGAGTTCCTCGGCTGCAGCAAGTTCCCGAAGTGCAGGGGAACGCGGTCGATGCCGACCGGCGTGAAATGCCCCAAGGACGGCGGTGACATCGCGGTGCGGCGCTCCAAGAAGCGCGGCAAGGCATTTTACGGGTGCTCGAATTATCCCAACTGCGATTTCGTGGTGTGGGACAAGCCGGTCGCCGAGACGTGTCCTGAATGCGGCTACGTCGGCGCAGAAGCGAAGTTCACCAAGACTCGTGGCGACTATCGGCGCTGCATCAAATGCGCGAACGAGTGGGATGTGACGCCCGCGCCTGAAGCTGTGGCGGTTTGAGGGGGCGGGGAGCGGGAAGCGGGAAGCGGGAGGCGACCACGCGGGAAGCGGGAAGCGGGATGCGGGAGGCGACTACGCGGGAAGCGGGAAGCGGGATGCGGGATGTGCAAACCGTACAGCATGGTGCGGCCGTTACTGTAATTGGAGGCGGGTTAGCCGGCTCGGAAGCGGCGTGGCAGCTGGCGTCGCGCGGTTTTGACGTAAAGCTCCACGAGATGCGCCCGGTGGTGATGACCCCGGCGCACAAGACCGAGCGGCTCGCCGAGTTGGTGTGCTCGAACACCTTCAAGAGCACCGAGCTCACCAACGCGCACGGTTTGCTCAAGGCCGAGATGCGCCTGCTCGGCTCGATCATCCTCGAGGCCGCGGACGCCGCGCGGGTGCAGGCGGGGAGCGCGCTCGCCGTCGATCGCGACATCTTTTCCGCAGCGGTGACGGCGAAGATCGGCGGCGAGCCGCGAATCGAAATCGTGCGAGAGGAAGTGTCGAGCATCTCGGCGCCGTGCATTATCGCGACGGGGCCGCTCACCTCCGATAAACTCGCGCGGGCGATCCGCGACCGCCTGGGCGTCGGCGCGCTGGCTTTCTACGACGCGATCGCTCCGATCGTTTCGGTCGAATCGATCGATCACTCGATCGTCTTCCGCGGCTCGCGCTACGGCAAAGAAACCATGGACGGCGCCGATGACGAGGGCGCCTACCTCAACTGCCCGATGTCGCGCGAGCAGTACGACGCCTTCCTCGATGCGCTGGTCTCCGCCGACCAATATCACGGCCACGAGTTCGACGAGGCTCCGTACTTCGAGGGCTGCATGCCGGTCGAGGTAATGGCTCAGCGTGGCCGCGATACCTTGCGGTTCGGACCGCTCAAGCCCGTCGGTTTGCGCGATCCGCGCACAGGACAGGATGCGTACGCCGTGGTCCAGCTCCGGCAGGAGGATCGCGCCGGCCGAATGTGGAATCTGGTCGGTTTTCAGACGCGGCTCCGCATTCCCGAGCAGCAGCGCGTCTTTCGGATGATTCCCGGACTCGCTGGCGCCGAGTTTCTGCGTTACGGCTCGATCCACCGGAACTCATACCTGAATTCTCCGGAGTCGTTGACTACACATCTCTCGGCGCGCGACGAGTCGGCGATGCTGTTTGCGGGCCAGATCACGGGAGTCGAGGGCTACACCGAGAGCTCGGCGACTGGCCTGATGGCGGGAATCAACCTCGCGCGCATCCTGGCTGGGGATGAGCCGGTGGTCCCTCCGCCGACGACGATGCTCGGTGCGCTCTATCGCTACATGCGCGAGGCTGATCCAAAACACTTCCAGCCGATGAACGCCAACTTTGGCCTTCTCGACGATCTGCCGGAGCGTGTGCGCGACAAGAAAAAGAAGCGCGAGCTGTTCGCCGAGCGCGCGCTGAGCGACATGAAGGAGTGGGTCGAGGAGCTGGAGTTGCTCGGCGCTATGGAGCGGCGGGTATGAGCAAAGCGGGAGGCGGGAAGCGAAAAGAGGGTGGCGGACGGGAAGCGGGTGCGCGAAGCACGACCGCCGGCACGGACGCGCATTCCCCATCCCGCTTCCCGCCTCCCGCTTCCCGTCTCCCGCTTCCCGCCTCCCCCGAAGATTTCCTCACCCACCTCGAGAAAGAGCGCGATGTCTCGCCCAACACCGTCATCGCCTATCGTCGCGATCTCGCCGAGTTCGTCGAGTTTCTCGGCGGCTATTATGGGGCCCGCGAGTGGACGTGGCAGGGCATCGACCGCCTTGCGATCCGCGGATTCCTCGCCCACCTGACGCGTAGAAAACTCAACAAGCGCTCGATCGCGCGCAGCCTGTCGGCGGTGCGCAGCTTCTACAAGTACCTGCACCGTAACGAGCAGGTCGAGGCAAATCCGGCGCGCGCGGTCAGCATTCCGAAACAGGACAAGTACCTGCCGGGGTATCTGGACCGCGCGCAGATCGATTTACTTTTCCAGTCCGCCGAGCTCAAGGCGCAGGAAGGCAGATTCAATGATGTGAGGAATTGCGCGATCCTCGAGCTGTTTTATTCGACCGGAATGCGATTGTCGGAGCTGCGCGGAATCAATCGGATGGACATCGATCTGCTCTCGCAGCAGGTGAAAGTGCGGGGGAAGGGCAGAAAGGAGCGCATTGTTCCGATCGGAGATCACGCGCAGCTCGCGCTCCGCAATTACGAATCGAAGCGCGACGAGCTGTTGCGCGCGATCGGACAGAGCGGCGACCGGACGGCGTTTTTCCTGAGCAATCGCGGCAAGCGGATTTCGGTGCGAGCGATCCAGAACGCCGTGAAAGCGTTTCTCGACAAGATCGACGAGAGCTCTGGTCTCTCGACCCACTCGCTCCGGCACACTTTCGCCACCCACCTGCTCGATGCCGGCGCCGATCTGCGCGCGGTGCAGGAACTGCTCGGCCACGCTTCGATCTCGACGACCCAGATCTACACCCACACCAGCATCGAGCGCCTGAAGCAGGTCTACGACAAGGCTCATCCGCGGGCCTGAGGGCGATAATCGTCCGGCGCCCGGCGTTCGGGCATGATACTGGCCTTGCAGAGAATGCGCGCGCAGTAATTCGCGCGACTGCTTCACAAAAATCAACGCTTACCACAATGGCGACTCGAACGTTTCGCCTGACGTATATAGATGCGCGCCGTCCCCACGGCGTTGCCGGTTTTGACCGGTCCGTTTGCGCTCCGCGCCACCCGCGTGTCGTAGCGCAATTGCTGAGCGGTCACGACCCGACTGGAGCCAGTCGCGCGATTCATGGGTATAATCATGAACCCCACACCGACGAGCATGATCGCAACTACGCTTGCGTTACTAGCCGTTTTTTCCTGTACCGATTCACCGACCGATACCGGTCTGAGCGCCGACGACCTCTCTGTTGATGCGAACAGAGTGGTCGCGGCGATTCAGGTCCATCTCGCTTCCGATACCATCGCGGTTGGCCAGACTACCCAGGCTACCGTAACCATGCAGGACCGACGCGGCCGGCCAATCGACCGCGCCGTCCAATGGAGCTCGAGCAATCCGGCCATCGCCGCCGTCTCCGGCTCCGGTCTGGTGACGGGGAAGGCCGCGGGCAATGCTACCATCGTCGCGACCCATCGTACGGTGACCGGCAGCGCGACGGTCACGGTGACCGCCGCCGATTCGGTGGCGCCGCCGCCTCCCCCGCCGCCCGGGCAGTTGTTGTTCAAGGAGGATTTCGAGAACACCAACATCTCGGCCCGTGGTTGGTACGACAACACCCGCGTGCAGTTGTCGACGACCGAGCACATATCCGGGAGTACAGCCTCCGCTCAGTACCACTGGCTCAAGGGCGCGACGACGCCGGTCTCAGGCGATACCCAGCGCCACAAATTCACGCCCAGCAGCTCGGTCTATCTGAGCTACTACGTGAAGTACAGCACCAACTACGTCGGATCTGGCCAGGACTACCATCCACACGAGTTCTACATCCTGAGCACTATGGACGGCGACTACGACGGGCCATCGGACAACTTTCTCGACATTTACGTCGAGCAGAATTACCAGAACGGCGGCAAGCCGATCATCGACGTTCAGGACAACAAGTCGATCAATACCAGTCGCGGAAGCCTGCCAAACAATCTGATTGGAGTGACAGAGAATCGCTCCGTAAGTGGCTGCAACGGCATGGTCGAGAAGAACATGTACTCGGAGTGCTACGACGCCGGGGATTACTGGTACAACTACAAGCAGCTGTCGGCGCCGGTGCAGTTCCAGCCGAGCCCGGGTGACGGATACAAGAGCAACTGGAATTTCGTCGAGGCCTACGTGCAGCTGAACACCGTCGTCAACGGAGTGGGTCAGCCGAACGGAGTGATCCAGTACTGGTTCAACGGCAAGCTCGTGATCGACCGCCACGACGTGCTGTTCCGAACGGCCGCGCATCCGACGTTGCAGCTCAATCAGTTTCTCATCGGCCCTTACATTGGTGACGGCTCGCCGGTCGACCAATACATGTGGGTGGACAATCTGAGGGTCGCCACAGGGCGCATACCCTAAACAACGATCAGTCGGCTGGACCAGCCGACCTTATCGAAGCTCAATCCAGGAACCCGATTCGGCGCTAGCCGAATCGGGTTTTTTGCTCCAAGCTCATCTAGGCAGCCGGGGAACAGTCGTGTCGCGGCACATCAACAGTTTACGAGCTCCGCGGGCACGGCCAGGTCTACTCGACCCAGTCCAGCCGCGCGCGTAACTGTATGCTGTACAATCGGTTGTGTGGCAGCCGAGGATCAGAGAGGGCCGACTGATTTTGGACCGGCGCTGGGCATCCATGCTGCACCCAGGCGGGCCGTCCTGGGTGATCTCGACACTGCAAAGTCGGTCGTTGCCGACTGATCGAGGTGTCCTGCGGACCTGAAGCCCGAACTGGAGGCAATTCTGAAAACAGCGTCTTACATCTGGCGGCTCGCGTTACTCTTCGCCGTGTTCTCGTGCAGTGACGATTTCACCGCACCACACCAGCTGCCTTCGCCCCACACCGTCAACTTCGACGAAGTGGTTCCGGCCGTTGCGCCCCAGACCGACGCCGGGGGTTATCACAACTGCGCGGTCAAGAACAATGGATCGGTCCTTTGCTGGGGCTACAACGAGTACGGTGAGATCAACGTGCCGGCCGACCTCGGATCCGTCTCGCAGATCAGTGCGGGGGCGTTCCATAATTGCGCGCTGACCACCAGCGGTGAAGTGAGGTGCTGGGGGTACAATTTGTTCGGCCAGTCGACTCCGCCTGCCGACCTTGGCGCTGTATCACAGATAAGCGCCGGCAACTATCACACGTGCGCGCTCAAGACCGACGGCACCGTTGCTTGTTGGGGCAGCGAGGGTGGCCTTCAGATCTTCGTCCCTGCGGGCCTCAACTCGGTGACCCAGCTGAGCGCAGGGATCTATCATAGCTGCGCCCTGAAGAGCGATGGGACGGTCACGTGCTGGGGCTACGACGCTTATGATGAGAACACTCTGCCCAGCGACATAAATGATGTAGTGCAAGTGAGCGTGGGCTACGCTCTGACCTGCGTACTCAGGAGGTCTGGAACGGTGTACTGCCGCGGTGACAATGACGCCGGACAGGCAACCGTTCCCGCCGACCTCGGCTCGGTTTCGCAAATCAGCGCCGGCGAGTTCCACGTCTGTGCGTTGACGACGGCAGGCACTGTGGTCTGTTGGGGAAACAACGACTTCGGGCAAGCCACCGTGCCGGCCGGACTGAGCTCGGTCACCAGTGTGAGCGCAGGCACCTATCACACGTGCGCCCAGAAGACGGATGGAACGATCGTGTGTTGGGGAAACAACAATCAGGGTCAGACCGTGACGACGGGTATCGATCTGACTCCTGACCCGCAATCCATCAGCTTCACGTCTATTCCTCCCGAGCCCGCCGTAGTTGGATCGAGCTACACCGTCGCGGCGACCGGCGGTGAGTCTGGCAACCCGGTGATATTCTCGATTCCGATCACGACAAGCGTGTGCACGATCGAGGGAGACGTCGTGACTTTCGTCGCGGCCGGGAGCTGCGTCATCGCGGCCGATCAGGCAGGAGGCGGCGGCTATCCGGCGGCCCCGCAGATGACCCAGATCATTTCGGTCGATACCAGACCGGTGGCCAATGCCGGATCCGCACAAAGCGGCGCCGAGGGCAGCGCGGTGACCTTCAGCGCCGCGGGGTCCACTGATCCCGATGGCGACCAAATAACGAGCTACACCTGGAACTTCGGTGACGGGACGTCGCAGACAGTGAGCACCCAGTCTGTCCAGCACGTGTATGATGACAACGGTTCGTACGCAGTACTGTTGACCGTTACTGATTCGCGGGGCGCGACGAGCTCTGCGGCGTCGACGTCGGCAAACATCGCCAACATCTCGCCGACAGCAACGTTTGCACCGACAAGCCCGTCGCCCGAGGGACCATTGACGCTGTCGCTGTCTTCGGTGCACGATGCCGCAGGCGACCTGGCAACGCTTCAATATTCGTTCGACTGTGGAGACGGCCGCGGGTTCAGCCCGTTTGCTGCTTCGTCCTCTATCGAGTGCTACGCGCCAGACAACGGTACTCTCAGCGTTCGCGCGCAACTGAAGGACAAGGACGGAGCCGTGAATCAATACGCGGCATCGATCTCCCTGGTGAACGTGGCTCCGACTGTCACGATCATCAGCGCGCCGTCAAGCGGATTGGCCGGGGTCGACTACACAATTCAGTATCGGTTCAATGATGCGGGCACCAGAGACTCGCCCTGGTATTATCAACCGAATTGGGGTGATGGCAAGAAGCTGGCGCTATACTCGACGTCCACGCAGGGCCAGACGATCACCCAAACGCATCGCTACACATCGCGGGGCACCTACACGGTCACCCTCAAAATCATCGACAAGGACGGCTCGAGCGGCTCGACTTCGTTGCAGCTGACGATCAGGTAAGACGTCGCCTCGTTTTCCAAAAAAGTCCGGCTTTTAGCACGGACTTTTTTGCGTATATGGCACACCACTTGACCTCCCGAAAACCACTGTAGATGGGAGCGAAAATGGCGCGGCGCAGAGCGGAAGTTGTGCTTGGTGGGACTTTGATTTTCCTCGGACTTGCGGCCTGCAACGATGCGACGGGACCGAAGCCGGAGGAGGGCAGGTTTGGGATCGGCACAGGGGCGAGCTTCGTAACTACGGGCGGCGCATCGGGAGATCTTTCCGACGTCACCTTCATCGTCGATCTCTTCACTCAGAGGATGTCGTTCAATGCCCGCGGTGGGGCGGCGGCGACCGGCGTATTCAACTTTACCGGTAAAGTCTTCGGAATAAATACACACATCCACGGCGACATCGTCTGCTACGCGATCGACGGCAACAAAGCGAGGGTCGCCGGACATATCACCAGCGCGGATCCAGCGATGTCGGAAGATCTTGATGCGATCTGGACCGTGGAAGACAACGGAGAGGGATCGGGCTCCGCGCCGGATCGGATCAGCGTCTATACGACTGTCCCGCACACTTCCGGCACCGCAGACTGTTTAGCGGCGACGACCCTCGAGCCCACCATGTACGACATCGAGACCGGCAACGTCCAGGTGCACCCCTAGTCGTCGAGAGGCGGTTCTGTTGCCATGATGTGCGACTGAACACATCGTAAGGGGTGGTCAGAAAGCGACATCACTGGATCGTGCGTGTCACTCACTGGGTGAACGTCGTCGCCATCATCGTCATGGTGGGCAGCGGCCTGCGCATCTTCAATGCGTATCCGGCGTTCGCCCGGAAGGGTGAGATTTTCTGCTGCTATCCGTTCGAGCACCAGCCGATCCCGGCGTGGCTCACCTTCGGCGCCTGGCTCGGCGGCGCGCGGCACTGGCACTTCGCGATGATGTGGGTGCTGGTCGTGAACGGCCTGATCTACCTCGGCTTCGTTTATCTGCACGGCGAGTGGCGCGACCTCGTACCGCGGAAGGGCGACATCCGCGACAGCTGGCAGATGGTGAAGTTCTACGCCTTCAGTCGGAAGGATCATCCGCGTCAGGGGAAGCACAACGCGCTGCAAAAGACCGCGTACTTCCTGATGCCCGTCGTCGGCGCGATTCTCGTCATCACGGGCCTCGCGATCTGGAAACCGGTCCAACTCGGGGCGCTGACCGACCTGCTCGGCGGCTACGTCTGGGCTCGCTACTGGCACTTCCTGGCGATGGTGACGCTGGTGATTCTGAGTGTCGTCCACGTCTTCATGGTCTTCGCGGTGGATCCCTATTCGATCAATTCGATGATCACCGGCAACTACAATCCAACGCTGTCGCCGGAAGCGAGAAACGCGCGGCCGTTCTACAATCTGCTGCCGCGACGTAGCAGAAATTCGCCGCCGCGGCCATCGTCTCCCGCGCCGCCGCGACGAGGGGCAATGTGAGCGAGCGCCGCAAATTCATTTCCCTCAACGGCATCGACCGCCGCGATTTCCTGGTGCGTGGGAGCGGTTTGGTCTCGGCAGCGTTCCTCGCGGCGTGCAATTCCCGCGGCCCGAAAGCCGCCGACAAGCTGCTCAAGTACGCCGAGCGCAAGAACATCGTCGTCGAACGCGCGTTGTTCCACCATACCGCGATCGACGTCGTGCAACCGGGTGCGAACGATGCGGGAAGGCATCTCCCCGCCTACTTCATTTCGCGCTCCGTCCCGGTGTGGGGCGAAAGCACGCGCGGCAAGTGGGCGCTCGAGGTGAGCGGGCTCGTCGGAAATCCGGTCCGGCTCACCCTGGATGATCTACGGCGATTGCCGCAGGTCTCCAACCGCGTCAATCACTACTGTGTCGAAGGGTGGACGGCCGTCGAAACCTGGACGGGCGTACCGTTCCGGGATCTCGCGAGTCTCGTGCGCGTCGATCCGCGTGCGCGGTTTGTCGACTTCCAGTCGTTTGACGACGACTATCACGAGAGCTGGGACATTGAGAGCGCCATGCACCGTCAGACTGTGGTCGCTTATGGACTCGATGGGAAATTGCTGGAGCCGGCGCACGGCGCGCCTGCGCGGGTCTACTCGCCGGTGAAGCTCGGCTACAAGAACACCAAGTATCTGACCAGGATTGTGTTCATGCCGAAAGCGAACGGCGGATATTGGTCGGATATTGGGTACGAATGGTTTGGCGGGGTCTAGCGGATTCGCGTTTTTGTCGGAGTCTGATTGAGGCGACTGTGACGTTCGCCTTGGCCTCGGCGGGCGGCGCCGCGGAAGAGAAGGACCTCCCGCAAATACGCGCGATTCATCAGGGCGCCGATCACGATCAGCGTCGCGCCGGCCAGCACTGAGATGGTGCCCCAGCGCCACGTATCGCGGCCGATGAGAGAGGCCGCCATGCAGAAAACGCCGAGGGCCACCAGAGTCTGACCGGCCTTTTGCGGGGTGGCGCGGGTGCGGCGCCGACGCTCGCGCAGAGGGGCAACGCCGCCGGCCTGCCAGGCATCGAGAAGAATGGTGAGCCCGATCAGGGCGACTATCACGCCGAGAAGAATCGGAAACTGTTCTAGCTTCATGCCTTCCTCTAAATGCAAGAAGGGGGCGCACGGTAAAACGGTTCGTGCGGACGCGGCCGCGAGGCTCCTGGGGTGGCTGGGGAGGCACCTAACGCGCTGCGGCCTGTTAACTTCCCATGATGAGCCGCCTCGAGCGTGTCCGGTCCACCACCATTCTCGCCGTCCGCCGCGGCGGTCAGGTCGCCCTGGGTGGCGACGGGCAGGTTACCGTCGGTCAGACGGTGATGAAATCGAACGCCCAAAAAGTCCGCACCCTGCACGGCGGTAAGCTGCTGGCGGGCTTCGCGGGCGCCGCCGCCGACGCCTTCACCCTCTTCGAGAAGTTCGAGGAGAAGCTCGAGCGCTATCCGGGCAATCTCCAGCGCGCCGCCGTCGAGCTCGCCAAGGACTGGCGCAGCGATCGGGTGCTGCGCCGTCTCGAGGCCCTTCTCGCGGTGACCGATCGCGAGCACGGCTTCATCATCTCCGGGACGGGCGACATCATCGAGCCCGACGACGGCATCCTCGCGATCGGATCGGGCGGATCCTACGCGCTCGCCGCGGCGCGAGCGCTCGTAGAGAATACCGATCTGCCCGCGCGCGAGATCGTGAAACGCGGTCTCGAGATCGCCGCCGAGATCTGCGTGTATACGAACGCCAACATCACGGTCCTCGAGCCGAGCTGATGCCGTCCGCCCGTGCCAGAGATGCGCTCGAGAAGCTCGAGCGGCTCACCCCGAAGCAGATCGTCGAGGAGCTCGATCGCTACATCGTCGGCCAGGCCGACGCCAAGAAGGCGGTCGCGATCGCGCTCCGCAACCGGTGGCGCCGGCAGCGCGCGCCGGAGCCGATTCGCGACGAGATCTCACCCAACAACATCATCCTCGTCGGTCCAACCGGTGTCGGCAAAACGGAGATCGCGCGCCGACTCGCTCGTCTCGCCGGGGCGCCGTTCGTGAAGGTCGAGGCATCCAAGTTCACCGAGGTCGGCTACGTCGGCCGCGATGTGGAGTCGATGGTGCGCGATCTCGTCGAGAGCGCCATCAACATGGTGCGCGGC
>DATFGW010000138.1:0-11749 GCA_035249045.1 Gemmatimonadaceae bacterium
CCGATCGGCCCGTTATTCAGCTGCAGCGCGTTGACGCTGTAGTCCTGGAGGATGCCCTGGCTCGCGAGGCCCTCAGCGCCGGCCAAGGTCATCAACCCGTTCGTGCGCTTCCTGCGCGCGAGATCGCGGGGCGCCATGTCCACCTGCGCGATGTCCGTCCACCCGTCGTTGTTGATGTCGGCGGCATCGACTCCCATTCCGGCGGAGCTGGTGTGCTTCACCCACTCCGCGCGCTTGTTGGTGAAGGTGCCGTTGCCGTTGTTGACGTAGATCACGTCGTTGGGCGTTATGTCGTTGGAGACGTAGATGTCGGGCCAGCCATCCTCATTGAAATCCGCGACCACCACCCCGAGGCCGAAACCGGCTTGGCGCAGGATGCCGGCTTTCTCCGAGACATCGGCGAATCGGCCGCGGCAGGTATTGTGGAAGAGATGGTTTTGGCTGCCCGGCGTCTGCCCCGCCCTCCCCGACGGATGGCTCGGCGCGCTGCTGCGCGAGAAATCGGCGGGAGAGTTCTCGAGCAGGAACAGGTCGAGACACCCATCGCGATCGTAGTCGAGAAAGACGCCGTGAGTGGTGAAGCCCGTATCGGCGATGCCGTAGCGCGCTGCCTCCTCGGTGAAGGTGCGGTTGCCATTGTTGATGAAGAGAAGATTCGCGCGCTGCTCGCCCTTCGACCACGCCGGCCCGGAGACCGAGACGTAGATGTCGAGAAATCCATCGCCATTGATGTCCACCATCGTCGCGCCGGTCGCCCAGCGGTTGGTCGAGACCCCGGCAGCGCGGGTGATGTCCTCGAACCGCATCCCACCCTTGTTCCGGTAGAGCCTGCTCGACACCACGTTGCCGCTGAAGAAAATGTCGGGCAGCCCATCGTTGTCGATGTCACCCACCGCGACGCCCGCGCCATTGTAGATGTAGACGTCGGTCTGCACATTGAGCGAGTCGCTGACGGGGATGTTGTTGGCGAAGTCGATGCCCGTTTCGCCGGCGCTCAGGAGCTTGAACACCGGACGGTCCCGGTCTCTGGAACAGCTGGTCACGAACGCCAGAAGGATGAGAAATGCCGCTGCGCAACGCGCGGGCGGCAACCGAAACCACGAGGTATTTTGGTGCATGGACAAACAACTGCCGATTTCCCGGGTCATCAACCTCATTCCAAAAGAGTCACAGCGGCTCTGGAGCACCGACGAATCTGAAGCGATGCGCCGCATGCTGGCTAGTGACGTCAACGGAGTTCTGCACCTCGATGGCTCCTTCGCCCTCGTCGCGCAGGATGGCGAGCGCGTTCTCCTCGCGCGCAGCCTCGACCGGCCGCTTCGGTACTTCCTGGCCAAGGCCACCGACGGCCCAGTTCTCATCGTCGCCGAGCGCATCGACGAGATCGCCGGCGAGCTCGCGCGGCGGGGGTGGTCGACCCAGTTCCACCCGAGTTATACCCGGATGGTTCCGGCGCACCACCTGACGACCCTCCGGCTCGTTGGCTGCCCGGATCCCAACCCGGTGCACCAGCGTTTCTTCGACCCGCCGCGTGGAACGCTGCCGGCAGATCTCGACGTCATCGGGCGACACTACATCGAGGCAGTTTACGATGAGCTGCGCAGCTGGCTCGCCGCCCAGGATTCAGCCGCACCGATCGGAATTCCCTTCTCCGGCGGGATCGACAGCGGTGCGGTGTTCCTCTGTCTCTACAAGCTGTTGCTGAACGAAGGGCAATCGCCGTCGCGGTTGAAGGCGTTCACGCTCTCGATCGATGGCGATGGCGACGACGCCCGCCAGGCGCGCGAATTTCTGCGGCGCACCAATCTCGAGATGTTCGGCGAGGTGATCGACGTTCCTGCTACCGCGCTTGATCCGTTGCGCGCCGTCGCCGTGATCGAAGACTACAAGCCGCTCGACGTCGAATGCGCGGCCGTCAACCTCGCGCTGCTCTCGGAAATCCGGAATCGCTACCCGGATTGGCAGCTCCTCGTCGACGGCGATGGCGGTGACGAGAACCTCAAGGATTACCCGATCGAAGAAAACACCGAGCTCACCATTCGGAGCGTCGTCAACAATCGGATGCTCTATCAGGAAGGCTGGGGCGTGGAGTCGATCAAGCACTCGCTCACCTACACCGGCGGCTACAGCCGCGCCTGCGTGCGCAGCTACGCGTGCGCCCGCGAGTACGGCTTTCGGGAATTCAGTCCTTACACTCGTCCGTCGGTGATCGCAGTCGCCGAAGCCATCCCGTTCGCCGAGCTCACCCGGGGCTCCCACGACAAGCTCTACGCGCTCAAGGGAGAAGTCGTCGCGCGCGGCGTGCGTGCCGTGCTCGGCCTGGAGATGCCGATCTTTCCGAAGCGCCGGTTTCAGCACGGGTCTGTCTCGGCTGATCGGGTCGAATCGCTTTTCCCGCGCAACGAAGCGCGCTACCGCCGGCACTTCGAGACGCTACACCCGGCTGCGGTGTGAGGCTGTCCGCGGCGGATCAAAGGATCCGCGCTCTTCGGCCCCCGAGGAAAGAAGTCGATCCATACACCGCGCTCGGCTCGACCGCCGAGCAGGAACGGCGTCCGGACGGAACGATCGAGCAAACGCTCACCGTTTTTCTCGCCGGCGCCGAGTGCCCGTTCACTTGCTCGTTCTGCGACCTGTGGCGGTACACCATCGACGGACCAACGCCGCCGGGCGCACTCGCCCACCAGCTGCGCAGCGTTCTCGAGTCCATCGACGTCCGACGAATCGATCGGCTCAAGGTGTACAACGCGAGCAATTTCTTCGATCCGCGCGCGGTCCCGGCGCAGGATGTCGGCGAGATCGCCGATCTCGCGGTCGGGTTTCGGTACGTTACCGTGGAATCGCACGCCAGCACCATTGGCGAGCGAGCGCTGAGTTTCGCGGCGGAGATCGGAGGTCGCCTGGAGGTCGCCCTCGGCCTCGAGACTATCCACCCCCTTGCTTCGCGGCAGCTGAACAAAAAACTGGGCCTTACGCGCTTCGATCGTGCGGTCGGTTTCCTGAGCGACAACGATATCGACGTGCGCGTGTTCGTCCTGCTTGGCGCTCCGCACGTGCCCCGCGCAGAGTCGATCGACTGGACGGTGCGGACGGTCGAACACGCTGCCGAGCGTGGAGCGGGCGTGATCTCTGTGATTCCGGTCCGCTCCGGTAACGGCGAGCTGGAACGCCTTGAGGCGGTGGGCGAGTTTTTTCCGCCCAGCCTGCGCGATCTCGAGGAGGTCATCGCGCGGTGCGCGCACGTCACGCCGGCGGTTGTTGCCGCCGATCTCTGGGACGCCGATCGGCTCGCGGCGCCTGAATGCTGTCGCTCGCTGCGGGTGGACCGGCTGCGGCGGTGGAATCTGGAAGGGAAGCTGGCGCCGCCCGTGGAGTGCGCTAGCTGCGATACCGCCGTCCTCGCGTGAAGGATTCCTGCGAGGTCGCAATCGTCGGCAGCGGATTCGCAGGATCTTTGCTCGCCCGGGTGTTGGCGGTACTTGGCTACGACGTCGTGCTGCTCGAGCGCGGTGCCCATCCCCGTTTTGCGATTGGGGAGTCGTCGACGCCGCTCGCAAATCTGTCGCTCGAGCGAATCGGCATTCGCTACGGACTCGAGGATTGCTACCAGCTCGCTACCCACGGACGATGGGTGGAAAATCTTCCACACCTGCGGCGCGGACTCAAACGCGGCTTTACGTTTTACCGGCACCATCCCGGGCAACCGGTGGACAGTGCGGCGCTTGCCGCCGAGCGTTTGCTCGTCGCCGCCAGTCCCAACGACGAGCTCTCGGACTCACACTGGCTGCGCGCAGATGTCGATCATCACTTCGTTCGAGAGGCTGTTGCGGCCGGCGTCGATTACCGCGACCACGCGGAGATCTCGAGTGTGGAATTCAGCGGCGCAGGGGCGATGCTCACGGGATCGCGCGATGGCGTTCGGTTCGAACTTAGCTCGCACTTTTTGATCGACGCGTCGGGGCCTGGCGGATTTCTCGCGCGCCAGCTCTCGATACCGTCGGCCGTAGGGGCCACCCAGACCCGTTCGTCGCTCGTTTACGGTCACTTCGATGGTGTGCGGATGATCGGCGACGTGTTCGCCGGCTTGCCCGCAGGCCCGTACGCGGACGACTGGGCTGCCGTGCACCACATCGTCGACGAAGGCTGGATGTACTCGCTGCGCTTCGACGACGGCGTAACGAGCGCAGGGTTCCTGCTCACCCCGCGCGGAGAGGCGTCGGTGCGCAACGCGGCGGACGATGCGCGCGGTATGTGGCGAGAGCTCCTGAGCAGATACCCAACGCTTCAAGCAACGTTCGGTGAGGCGGCGCCGTTAATGCCCATCACCTACCGTAGCGACATTCAGCACCGGTTGGCGCGAGCGGTGGGCGAGCGCTGGGTACTGATGCCGCACGCGTTTGCGTTCGTCGATCCACTTTTCTCCACCGGCATCGCGTGGAGTCTGCGCGCAGTCGAGAGACTGGCGCTCGCGTTCGAGGCTGCCGGGAACGGGCGCCGCATTCCGGATCCGGACTTCATCGAGCGCTACGATCGCACTCTCGCCGCCGAGGCGGACCAGATCGATCTGGTGGTCGCGGGCGCGTACGAAGCGATGCCCCAGTTCGATCTGTTCGCCGCGCAGGCGATGTTGTATTTCATCGCCGTCTCTTTTGCCGAAGCGAGCCAGCGGCTGGTGCCGGATGATTCAGCGTGCTGGAGCGGATTTCTCGGTGTCGGCGACCCGGTGCTCGGTGAGCTGCCCGCGCAATCATTGGCGAGGCTCAAGCGTATGAGCCGCGACGAGAGAGCTTCCGGGACAGCCCGTGATCGCGAAGAATTCACCGACTGGATCGCCACCGCCACGGCTCCGCGCAACATTGCCGGCCTCGCGGACCGCCGCCGCAACAATCTCTATCCGGTGGATTTCGAGGCACTGGTCGATGCCCATGACCGGCTGGGGATGAGCCGCTCCGAGGTACTTGCCGCATTGCCGCGGCTCCGCGGAATGTCCCCGCCGCCCCTTTTCTCGGTTGGGAGCCGCCGTGATTTCGACCTTGCTCGCAAGCAGGGCACGTCGCCATTCTTTTCGCTCGAGGATCGCGCTCCACAACGCAGTCAACAGGAATCCGGAAATGGCGCAGGCTAAGGTCGGCAAGCAGAACACCATCATCGCCAACGAGCGGGTGATCATCCGGAACCAGCAGAAGATCATGCGCAATCAGGAGGATCTTCCGCTGCTGCTCCGGAACCAGACCAAGATCCTGCGCAATCAGGAAGCGATCATCAAGAACCAGAAGAAGATCCTCGCCGCCCACGCGAGGCTGCTTAGCAGAGAGCGCCAGCGCGGCTGAGCGTCAGCGCGCTTCGATAACCCGGTCCATCGCCGCGGTGTAACGCCGCCACCGTTCGGTCTCGTCATGCAGTGCGTGGCGGCCGGCCGTCGTCAGCTCGTAGTAGCGCGCAATGCGGTTGTTATCGGTGGTTCGCCAGTACGACGCGACCCACCCGCGACTCTCGAATCGATGCACTGCCGGATACAGGGAGCCCTGGCCGAGCTGGAAAGTCCCGCCGGATAACTCGGTTATCCGCGCGCCGATCCCCCAGGCGTGCACAGGCCCGAGGGAGAGCGCTTTAAGCACAATAACATCGAGCGTCCCCTGAATTACGGCGAGAAAACCTTCTGGAGCCATTCGTTCCTGTCGAAGCAAAAGGGGAGTATAGGCGAAATTTGGCGTTGCGCAAGCGCGGCCCCTGCCCCACATTTGGCGCTGAATTCCGGCCGCGCAATCACACCTGCTCCTTCCGATGCGCCATCGATTCGCTTTCGTCATGCTTGCAGCTGTGCCGGCGTTGGGGGCCGCGCAGACTGCGGCCGTCACTGCAGGCAAAGTCGCGGCTACCACGAGCTCGCCGAACGCGGTGCTACCTTGGGGCTCGATCGGTGGACAGATTCGCGTGCGCGCGGAATCGTACAGCGGCGGCGGCTTTCAGCCCGACAACTCCGATGCCTATCTGCTGACGCGGATCCTGCTGAATGCGCGCGTTCGTCCGACTGCTTCCACTTCGCTGTTCGTGGAGGGGATGGATGCGCGCGGGCCGTGGAAGAACAAAACGCCCGTCGGCGCGCCGTTTCGCGATCACGCCGACCTTCGCCAGCTCTACGCCCAGATTGGCGCCGACAAAGCGCCGACTTTTCTCCGCGCCGGCAGGCAGGAGCTCTTCTACGGAGACGGCCGGCTCGTGGGTCCGCTCCTCTGGGCAAACACCGCCCGGACGTTCGACGCGGCGCGACTCAGCACCGGAGGAAAGGGCTACCGCATCGACGCCTTCGCGGCCTCGGTGGTGAAAGTCGAGCAGGACCGCTTCGACAAAAATATTCCCGGCAACAATTTCTACGGGACCTACGCCGCGATCACCAGTCTCGTCCCGCGCGCCAGCGTCGAGCCGTTCTTCTTCTGGCGCCGCCAGAGCGGACTGCTCAACGAGGCCGGCGTGCGCGGCACGATGAACTTCGGCACCCTCGGCCTGCGCCTGGCCGGAAAGCCGGATGCTCTCGACTACGACGCCCAGCTGGTCGGCCAGCACGGCTCACTCGGCGACGAGTCGATCCGCGCCTGGGCCGCGCACGCATTGCTGGGATACACGGCGTCCAGGACGCCCCTCACGCCGCGTGTCTGGGCCGAGTACAACCAGGCGACCGGCGACGCGAATCCGACCGACAACAGAAAGGAAACGTTCGACCAACTGTATCCGACCGGTCACGACAAGTACGGCCTCACCGACCTGGTCGGCTGGCAGAACATGCGGCACGTGCGCGCCGGTCTCGACGTCGCCTTCAACAAGGCCTGGAGCGCGACGACTCGGTACAGCCACTACTGGCTCGACGATCCGCACGACGCTCTCTACAACGGCGGCGGCGCGCCGCTCGCGCGCTCACCGACGGGCGCAGCAGGGACAAACGTCGGTCAGGAGATCGACCTGGTCGCGTCCAGAAAGCTGCGGCCCGGCTTCGGCTTTTCGGCGGGGATCGGTCATTTTATGCCGGGGTCTTTCCTGAAGACCACGACACCAGGACAAGCCTACACCTATCCGTATGCGATGGTTACATGGGATTTTTAGGCGGTGGGGGACCGGGTACTCGGACTAAGTGCATCGATAGTCGCGGACTCATCGAGCATCGAGGACGGGAACTATTGCGGATTACCGAGGATTATCCGCCGACTGTCCGAAGTGGTTCCAATCCTCCGATCCTCAATCAGTCCGCGATTATCGATGCCGTTGGTCCGAGTACTCGGTCCTCTGCACTCCAACTGCGCCTTGACGCTACCGTCCCCCCGACGTATCGTGGCGCACCCCTTTCAGCCGGCCCTGCCCTGGGAGAATCCTAATGTCCGTCTCGACCCATGAACTCCAGTTCGCCGGAACGGAGTCCGGAAGCCTGTCAGAGCGCCTCAACACGCGGTGGCACAAAGCGGCTCTCCAGACTTTCATGGCGATCGTGCTGTTCCACTGGGCAGAACACCTCATTCAGGCGTATCAGCTCTGGGGTCTCCACTGGACACGGGCGCAGTCGATGGGTCTTCTCGGGATGTACTACCCCTGGCTGATGAAGACCGAGACGCTGCACTACGGCTTCGCCCTGGTGATGCTGATCGGTCTCTGGGTACTGCGCAAAGGATTCACCGGCACATCGTACAAGTGGTGGATGGTGTCGTTCTGGATCCAGTTCTGGCACCACTTCGAGCACTTCATCCTCTTCTATCAGGCCAACACCCACAGCTACTGGTTCGGCGGCAAAGTCCCGACCAGCGTCGGCCAGATTTGGATCCCGCGCATCGAGCTCCACCTGATCTACAACACGCTGGTGTTCATCCCGATGGTCGTCGCGATGTACTATCACGTCTATCCGCCGGCACGCGACGCGGTGAAGATGATGTGCACCTGCGCGCGTCACCGGCATCATCCGGTCGCAGCCGCGGCGTAAGCGCGATTGACGCCTGATCCCCACGCGGTCCTACGGGACCGCGTTCTCGACAGCGTTCTGGATGGACCCGGCGAGAGCGACTCTGCGCTGAGGCACGCGGCTGCCGACGATGCCGGCCTCCCCGCGGATCTGCAGCCGCTCGTCGACAAAATCCATCACCATGCCTACAAGGTGACGGACGACGATATCTCGCGCGCGCAGCAGTACTACGGCGACGACCAAATGTTCGAGATCGTCGTCAGCGCTGCGCTCGGCGCTTCGCGCAAGCGGCTTATGGCGGGACTCGAGGCGCTGCGCAAAGCATGAGACTGCAGCGCGTCCACCGCGGCCACCGGTTCCGCGAGAAGGCGATCCTCGGCATCATCCGCCTGACGATGGGCCACGCACCCGGCGTGGTGCGCACCCTGTTTTATCGCAAGGAATTCTTCGGCGGCCCATTCACCGAGCTCACCCAGCAGGTGATGCGCGGACCGTCACCCTGGTCGGTGGGCGAGCGCGAGATTTTCGCGGCGTTCGTCTCCCGGCTCAACCAGTGCGTCTTCTGAACCAACGCCCACTCCGCGGTCGCGGAGGCTTCGCTCAGAGACGGCAAGACAAAGAAGATTCTCGACGACTACCGCACCGCGCCGATCGACGAGAAGCTTCGCGCGATGCTGGGACTGCTCGAGATCTTCACCCTGAGACACGAACAGCTTGCGGCGGGCGACATTCTGCCCGTACTTGCAGCGGGAGTAACACGCGAGGCGATCCGCGACGCGTTCTACGTCGCGTTCCTGTTCAACACCTACGACCGCCTCGCTGACACGCTCGGCTGGGAGTTGCCGGATGCCGGCTACTATCTCAAGGCCGGCCAGCGACTGCTCAAGAAGGGCTACAACGGCTAGAGCCAGCGCCGCACCTGTCGGCGGTACTCGTCGTACTGGGCGCCAAACGCGCCGGCGAGGTAGCGCTCTTCGCGGGCGATGACGAAGCGATCGACGATTAGCACCACGAACGGCAGGAACACCGCCGGCCACCAGCTGTTGATCAGCAGCATCAACCCGATATAGAGCGCCACCAGGCTCACGTACATCGGGTTCCGCGTCATCCCGTATGGGCCGGTCGTAACGAACGCAGAGGCCGGACGGTTCGGAATCAACGTCGTGCGAGCCCGGCGGAAAGACACCAGCGCGCCGACGAAGAACGCGAGCCAGACCACGAGTGCCGCGAATCCCCCGACCTCGCGGGCGGTCGACGCGCCGGCGGTGATCGGCAGCGGCCGCCACCGCTCGAGCAGCCAGCCCGCGACAAACCCCACGACGTAGACAAACGGCGGAGGGAACCAGACGCCGGGGTGCGGAATTTCCGGTGAGTCGGTCATTTGCGCGCGGCGAGCCGCCGCAGGTCGAGCCACTTCGCGATCGGGCCAATTATCGCGAGAGCGAGAAACGCGGGCGCCGCGTTGAACGCGGTCGGCAGCGGCCATCCCTGATCCGACGCAAATCGAATCAGCATCTCCATGATCGCGATCAGGATCGCCACAACTATCTGCCGCCTCCGCCCTTTCACCACCGTGCGTGGATCGGTGATCATGAAGAACACGAACAACTGATACATCGGTCCCGTGATCGGCGCGATCTCGGGCAGCACCGGCTGGCCTAGTGCAAAGGCGCGGGCACCGTTCAGGATGAGAAAGCTCACCACGTAGGTGAGGGTGATGTGCAGGACTCCGACTCGCGCGGCGATGATCAGGCCGAAAATCCAGATCACCAGGTTCGTCGTGACATCGTTGCCGAACTGATGACTCAGCACCGACACCTTGTCCGGCGCGGCGAGCAACAGCGCGCTGATCGCGAAGTTGGTCGGATTCCAGAGGTGGTTGTCGCGGTACTTGAGAACGTACTTCGACGAAATTGCCAGAAACCCACCGAGCGCGAATGGCCAGAGCGCCCCGCCCTGCGGCTTGGTCAGCAAGGTCAGGCTGATGCCGCTGATGTAGGCGCTCAACAGATTCACCATTTTCCCGCGATCGAACCACGACAGCACTGCCTCGGTCCCGGTGCACACGACGAGCGCCAGCACGAGTCGATCGTAGCTCCCGAGCATGTGGTAGCGCAGCTGCGCCGCCACGAGCACCAGAGTGATCAGGAACGCGATCAGGTATCGCGGATCGATCCTGCTGGTACGTTGCCAGACGCGCGAGAGGGCGTTGCCCTCAACCGTGGTGGTACGGGTTGCGTCGGCCAACGACTACCTCTCGGGCTCGGTGATCGTTACGAGCCGATCGATCGACGGCCGCGAAATGACCTGCTGCGTCCCCGACGGCCACTGGATGACAGCCCGATCGACCCACTCGTGACTGCCGAGGCCGAAGTGAAGGCGTCGATCGTTCTGGCTCGCGAAACCCGAGCCACCGTCGATCACCCGTCGCTGCTTCAGGTCGCCCGCTTCGATCAGCACTTCCGCGCCGATCGCGCTGCGATTGCTGCGCGTCCCAATCAGCTTGAACGCAATCCAGTGATTGGCGGTGTCGGGAAAATCGCGATACAGAACGGCGGGCTGATTCTGGTTTGCGACGATTACGTCGACCGCGCCCCGATTAGAGAGATCCGCGAGGGCGACCGCGCGTCCGTCGTAGAGATCGTCGGCGCCGACTTTTTTCGCGACATCAACCCAGCCGGCGACGCCACGATTGAGATAGACCCGCGACGGCTCGTAACCGGAGAGACTCGCGTCGCCGAACGCAGGCCAAGTCGCCGCGTCCTCGAACAGCCGGCCGTTGGCGCCGGCAATCTTCGACATCGCGTACCAGTAGCTGCGATTGCGATTGGCCGAGATGAATCCGTTGGCGACGAACAGCTCGTTGGCGCCGTCGTTGTTGAGATCACCGAACTGCGCGCCCCACGCCCACCCTGCATCGGCAATGGCGCCCTCGGCGACGTTCCTGAAACGGTGCGAGCCCGCCATCTCGTTGACGCGCAGATTGTTGTTCTGGAAGATGTAGCCGCGCTCGGAGATGTTGGTGACGAACGCGTCGAGCCGACCGCGATTGAATGCATCCCCGAGGGTGACCGACATTCCGCTCTTCGATTCGGCCTCGAGACCGGCGGTGGTGAGAGTGAACCGCTGGCCGTGATCGTTGAGGTAGAGCTCCTCGGGGCCGTAGTCGTTGGCGAGGTAGATATCGGGCCAGCCGTCGCCGTTGAAATCAGCGGATGATGCAGCGAGAGTCCAGCGAGTGCTGCCGACGCCGGCTTGGTCGGTCACATCTTCGAACTTGCCACCGCCCATGTTGCGGAAGAGAACGTTCTTCCCGCCGTTGGTCGCGAACTCGAAGCTGTTGTGCATGATCTTCGTGGTAGTGAGATGCCACAGATCAATGTCGTTTCGGAAATACGCGGTGACGTACAGATCGAGCAGCCCATCCCGATCGTAGTCGACCCAGATCGCGCCGTTGCTGTTCATCCAGCGGTGCAACCCCGCTTGCTCGGTGACGTCCTGGAAGTGCTTCCCGTCGACGTTTCTGTATAGCGAGAGATAGCCGTAGCGGTAGACAAGGAGGTCCTCGCGACCATCGTTGTCGAAGTCGCCCCACACCGCGCCCATCGAGACGCCTTCATCGGGTCGGTTGAGGTTGGCAACTCCGGCTGCGGCAGCGACATCCTCGAAGGTCCCGTCGCCGCGATTGTGGTAGAGCGCGTTCGGCTCACCGAAGCGGCTGTTGGTGAAGTAGAGATCCGGCCATCCATCGCCGTCGAAATCGGTTACCGACACCGACGCGCCGAGTGCCGCTACGTGGGGCTCGAC
>DATFGW010000139.1:0-7179 GCA_035249045.1 Gemmatimonadaceae bacterium
ACTCGCGCGGGAGCCGGAGCGAGGTTGCGCGACTGACCTGGCGTGCAGCCAAGCAGAGCGCAGGCGGCGGAGAGAAGGAAAAAGGAGCGCATACCATAGGACTGGAATCACTGCGGGACTGTCACATGGTTAGCGCTCACAGGGTTTGATCGAGTACCCGAACTAACGGCATCGACAATCGCGGACTGATCGAGGATCGAGGATTCGGACCACTGCGGTCCGCAGTAGTTCGAGGTTCTCAATCAGTCCGCGATTGTCGATGCACTAGTCCGGGTACTCGATCAAACGCTCTCAGCGCTCCGCCCTCCCCCTTCAGCCTACCGCAACCCATAGACTGCCACCCTCCCCGAGAACGTCGGCAGATATACATGTCCATTCGCGATCGTCGGCGCCGCGAATTTGGCGTAGCTGCCGCCGGCGTCGCGGGGATCGCGATTGTTGTTCCACAGCTCCTTGCTCACATCATTTGCATCGAACGCGCGGAGAATTCCCGGCGACACATCGTGCTCGGCGTCGCCGGATGAGGCGTAGCTCGCCCACAGAATTCCCGTTCCATCCTTGGTGCCGTTGGACGACACCGAGAGGATCGCGCCACTCTGGCCCGTCGGCCCCTGCGCGGTGCCGTAGATCTCGCTCTGCGCCCTCAGCTGATTCCCGGCGCGATCGAACGGAATCGCGCGCAGCGGATCGTTCTCCGACCAGACGTACACGTACTCCTTCGCGCTTCCTTTATAGTAGGCGGCCTGACAATGCATGTTGGCGGTGTTGCCGCCGAGGGGAACGATCTGCTGGACGTTGTTCGACGACGACTGGTACCCGCCCATATCGTCCTTGTCGAGCAGATACAGCTTGCCATCCTTGCCGCCGGTCAGGAACAGACTGGTGTTGGGAATCAGTAGCGCGCCCATTCCGCCGTAGTCGAGATCGTTGTCGTTCAGGAACTGGTGGTTGAACGGCGTGAAGTAGCTCGCGACGCTCAAGGTCGCGCCGCTCGTCGTCAGCTTGAGCGCGCTCGAGCCGCGGTTGATGACGTCGGTCGGATCGCCCGCGTCGCCGACCGTGCCGTTGCCGGTCACCACGTAAAGATCGCCGGTTGCATCGGCGGCCATCCCCATCCCGCTCTCCCACAATCCGCCCGCGGATCCGTTCGGCGTATCGTTGTAAACGATCTTCGGCTGCAGCGATGCAGCGTCGTAGCCGAGTATCCACCCGTGATACGGGCCCCAATCGCAGTGCGAGGAGAAGGTCACGTACACCGTACCGTTGAGGAGCGTCAATCCCTGACGCTGATTCTGACGCCAAGCGTCGAAGGTGATCGCGCCGTTGACGCTACCGTCGCCGTTACCATCGTACGTCGCGGTGATTTGCATTGGACTTCCCGCGACCTCGGCGCCGTCGACGATGCTCACGGCGTGCAGATGCTGGACGAACGCGGTGCCGTTGGTGCTGCGCGCGACGAAATAGATGCGGCTGGTGGTGGGATCGATCACCGGAGTGCCGACGATCCCGATGTTGCCGCTGAAGTCGCTGTAGCCACCGCTGCACGCTCCGGTCATGTCGAACCGCGTCGGGGGCCGCATCCCCGGGGCGTTGAAGTTCTTCTGCCAGAAGATGGTTCCGTCGTCGCCGTCGAAGGCGTATAGCGTGTTGCTCACCGTCGCGATGATCACGACGTTGTGATAGTCGCCGTTCACGAGGACGTGGCCGACTACCAGTGGCTGTGCGTACACCTCGCCATCTACGGGAACCGTGAACACCAGGCCGAACTGCTGCGCGTTGACGTTGGCGGTCGTCAGCTCGGTCTCGGTGGAGTTCCAGCCAGTGCGATTGTTGTCGTTGTGCTGGGTCAGGACCGAGATGGACTGGCTGGATCGCGGAGGAGGAGGAGGAGGGGGTCCCTTGCCGATCGGGGCTTCGCTGTTGGTGCAGGTGGCCAGGAGCAGAAACAGCAGCGACGACGGTAGCCTATGGGTTCGCATGTTGAGCGGTGAGCGGTGAGAGCGGACAGCATATTCGTCGGTTGGACGGCAAAGGCAACGGAAGACTACCAGCTAATAGCAGCGGGCGGAGCGGCTGGCAGCTCCGAGCCCGGTTTTGATTTTTTCAAATAAAGAGCTCGGAGCCGCGAGCTGCTCCGCCCACCGCCCCTAGCTGGTAGTCTTCAGTGATCTTTCCCTATTGCTGCTCCGCTCGCCGCCCCTGGCTGGGAGTCTTCAGTGATCTTCCTATTTCGCCCGATCCTTGTCGACGATCTCAACAATTCGTGGATCGTTCTTAGTCCACGCAAATTCGGGATCGTCGAGGTACGCGATCGCGTAGCCGTTCGCGCTCGTAAAACACTTCCGCGCGAACGGCATCATGCTCTCGGCGTCACCAAGGAATCCGTAGACCGCCGCCGTCGTGCACGACAGCTGCACGGCATCTACGCCCTTGGGATACTTCGCAATCGTTGCACTCTGGCTTGCTTTGGCCAGCATATTCAACGCAACGGTGCGATCGCCGAGCAGCGCGGCGAGCCAGGCGAGAACCTCGTATTGCCCGCGGCGGACGTAGATCGACTGGCTCGTATCGTCGGCCATCCGCTTCTCCAGCCGCCACGCGGAATCGGCCAGCGTTCTCGCCCTCACGTAATTCCCGCGGCCCGCGAACAGCTCGGCCTTCTCGGCGTAGAAGTTCACGCTGTCGAGCGCGGAGCCGGGCGCGAACGACGCCAGCGAGCCGTTGGCGAATTCGTCGCGCAGCGCGGCGTCGGCCTTTCGCATCAAATCGCCATCCGACGCTCCCAGTCTTCCGCCGCGAGCGCGCAGCTCGCGCACCGCCCGCGCGATGCCAAGGCTGTCGCCGAGCTTCTCGGCGAGGGTGGCGGCGTGAAAGATGGGACCGAGCGCCGCGGGATCGAGAGCTCGCTCCCTCGCCACGAAATCCGCCGCTTCCTTGTAGTGGCGGAGGGCAACCGCAGTCAGAAAACAATTCGCCAGCACCGACTTCGATGCCGGCGCCAGCCGCAGCACGCGATTCACCGCGTCCCACGCGCCCGCCGAGTCGCCGACGTATTGCAGCGCGCCCTGCTCGTAGGCGAGAAGCTCGACGTTCGACGGATTTTCTCGCACCGCCTGGCGCAATCTCGCCAGAGCTTCCGCGGGGCGATTCAATCCGCGGAAAGCCATCGTACCGACGGCGTTCGCCTGGGTCGGATCGATGCTCAGCGCGCGCTGCGCCAGAACCGAAGCCGAGTCGAGCAGCTTCGCTCCCCGCGAATAGGACATCGCCGCCAGCATCTGCGCGGCAAGTCCGAGCGCGTCGGCGTACTCCGGATCGAGGGTGTAGGCGTGCTCGAACTCGCGCAGCGCCTTCTCATATTCCGCGGCTGACGACGCCGTGTTGTCCTCGATGATGCGTTTGCCGCGCACGACCGCGGCGAACGCACCGGTGTCGTTCGTCGCACGCATCGCGATCGTATTGCGCTCGCGTGCGACCATCTCGACATCCAGCGCTTCCGCCACTCTCGTCGCGACGCGGGCCTGGATGGTGAACGGATCGGCGGGTGAAACTATCTCCGGCTCGCCCGCCCAGCTCGTCGTGCCGTCGGCGACGCGAATCAGCACCGGACTGACGCGCACCTGAGGCTTGCCATCGGCGCCGGTCGCCCAGCGCACCGATGCGGTGAGCACGTAGTCTGCGCGCAGCGAGCGACCCACCTGCTGCGGAGTGGCGCCTGGAGCTGTTGCGATTGACGATACGCTCTTGCGGTCGATGACGCTCAATCCGCGCAGTCGCGCGAGCTTGCCGGTCACTGCATCTCGAAGTCCGTCGGCAAAACTGGAATCGGCGCCAACGCCTTCGGTCTCGAACGGAAGCACCGCGATGAGCGGCGGACCGGTGGGCGCGCTGCGCGCGCGCCAGAGCGCACCGCCGACGAGCGCCACTACCACCACCGCCGCCGCGACAATCGCAATGGTGCCGCGACTCGACGGCGCGCCCATGCGGGGGAAACGCGACTCGTGCGGATTGTTGAGCGCTGACAACAGCTGTGCACCCGAAGTCGGACGTTGCGCGGCGCGCTTGGACAGACAGCGCATCACCAAATCCGAGATCCCGCGCGGAATCCTCGAGTTGGTGTTCGACATCGGCCGCGGAGTATCCGACATCTGCGCCGCGAGCAAACTCTGTGGCGAGGAGATGTGCTCGGCGAATGGATGCCGGCCGGTGATCAGCTCATAGGCGACGACGCCCCACGCATAAACGTCGGCGCGCTGATCGGTGGTCGGGTCCGACGCCGCCTGCTCGGGCGCCATGTACATCGGGGTACCGACGGTGTCGCCCGGCTGGGTGATCTCGGGTCGCGCTTCCTTGCGCGCCGCCTGGACCGCTTTGGCGATGCCGAAATCGGTGACGACGGCGGTGCCTTCACTGAGGAGAATATTCTCCGGCTTGATGTCGCGGTGGACGATGCCCTGGCGGTGCGCGTACGCCAGCGCGGCAGCGACGTCGCGCAAGATCGACAGGCTCTCGTCGAGCGGAATCGGGCCTTGTCGGATGCGCTCGCGCAGCGATTCTCCACGCACGAACGGCATGGTGAAGTACGGATATCCGCCGACAGTCTGCCCCGCGCTGAGCACCGGGACGATGTGCGGTTCCTGAAGTCTTGCCGCGAGCTTGATCTCTCGCTCGAACCTCGCCACCGAGAAGGCGTACGTGAGCTCGGGCGGGAGCACTTTGACGACGATGTCGCGGCCGAGCGATTCGTCGCGGGCGACGAAGACGCGGGCCATGCCGCCGGCGCGGAGCTCCCTCTTCATGGAGAAGCTCTTGCCGAAAGTTTGTTGCAGCTCTTCGAGGAGAGGGTTCACTCGGTCTCGGCGAATAGTCTGGGTTGCTTCGGCTGCATCTAACAATACTGAAGCACGGAGCCCTCAGCTGCTGTGCAGCTAGGCCCAGAGCACGTCACGTACAGGTCTTTTCGCCATTCCAATTGCGGACTCGGACGACGAGACGCGATGCTTCCCGAGAGCTCTCGGCGTAGCAGCTCTCCAGCTATCGGCTCCGTGCTTTCTTTCATGTGGTGGCCCGCCGAAACGCCCCCACACTACGCCCAAACTATCCCCTGACCTTGTACCTCGTCCAAAGCAAAATCGTAATGCACGAACCTCCATTCCGAACGTACTGCGCGGGCGCGAGGCCGGGCTGGTACACCTCGACGGCGACGATCTCGCTGCCGGAGATGAAGCTGTTTGCTTCGCCGGGTTCCATCTCGGTGAACGGCATGTCGTCGACGAAGTACTGCACGCAGCCCGAGCCTCCGCTCAGACTCGTCACCCCGCGCGAGCTCGTGACCATTGCGCCGGTCGGCGTGTTCACGATCCGCAGGCTCGGCACGAGCCGCAGAATGTCGGTCATGTAAAACGGATGCATGTTCTTGAGACGATCGGGGCCGAGGAAGTAGCCGAATCCGCTTTTCGCGCGCTGGTTGTAGCCGACCCGATCGAGGGCGGCGGTTCTGCGCGCCGTCACCAGCACCGGATCCATCATCGGCACGAATTTGGAGAGAGTGAGCGCGACGTGTTTGGTCTCGTGCGACATCAAGTCGACGGGAATCGTTCCCGCGACGTAGCCGAGATGACGCGCCACGAGCAGGCGACTACCGGGAGGTAAGCGCTGCATCGTGAATTCGCCTTGTGCATTTGTCATGGCGACGATGTCGGAGCCGACCACTTCGACGCGGGTGCCGGCGTTGTTGTCGTTCTTTTCGAGCTTGACCGTTCCCGACAGACGCGCGTCGCCGGTTTTCACCGTCGAATCGAGCGGCAGCAGGATCGTCCGCACCGCCATCTCGACCGGGCGCTCACCGAGCGAAACGGGAAGCTCCGGCGTCGCGATGCCCCCGTGACGGGCCTGGAGGGTCGCATCGAGTCCGCTGGGCAAGTCGCAGAGCTTGAAGCGGCCGGTGCTGTCGCTAGTCGCGTGCAGCAAGTGGGGGGTGCGGCGAATGCCGACTTCTTTCGAGATCTCGATCTGGGTCCAGGAGATCGACACGTCGGTGTTGGCGATCGGCTTACCGTTTTCCGGATCCTCGACCAGGCCGACGAGTGCCGACGCGGCGGCGGGATCGGCGGGCGCCGCGCAGACTCGCCCGACGAGAGTTTCGGGCGATGGTATCGCGAGAGTAGCGAAGCTGACGCTGTCGGGGCCGACGCGGAACGGAGCGGTGACGATGCTGAGCCCAAGGGTATCGAGCATCGGGTCGAAGACGCCGACGCGGTAGGTGCCGGGCGGAAGGCTATCGATGGTGAATCTTCCCACCGAGTCGGTGCGGGTGGCGATGTTGGTGCCGTCGACGAGGATGTCGGCGTTGGGGAGGTAGCGGGCGTTCAGGCTGTCGATTACGACGCCGGTGATTTTCGCTTTGCCGGTTTTGATGGGGGCTGGAGTGCGCGTCGGCGTTTGGGCGCCGAGTTGGGCGGCGACGAGGACGACGAGAATGGCGGAATAACGAAGCTGCACGGCTTACAGGGCGGAGGTAAACATCCGCTACTCTACAGCTCGTAGTTCATCTCGGCAACCAGCTTTTCTAGCCCACGCCCCGCACCCTATGGCAGCTTCAGGTATTTCCCAAGAAACCCTCTCGCCTCCGGAGTATCGAGTCTCCAATCCCACGTCGTCGCGCGGCAGTTGGCGTCGCCGGTCGTGACGGTCGCGAGGATCATGTTCGGGTTGTCGGAGATGAACTTTGGGCCGCCGGAATCTCCGTAGCAGTCGCCGCCGAGTGCGGTGGCGTTGCTGTTCATGAGGAGGCCGAGCCAGGTTGGCTGGAGTCCCATGAACTCCGAGTAGGAGTAGCTGCGCTGACCGTCGAACGGGAAGCCGGGAATTCCGGTGCGCGTCGCTGATGTGCCGTAGCCGACGTTTACGAAAGTCAGGCTGTTGATGACGCCGCTCGCCTTGAGCTGGTCCAGATAGCCGGCCGGCGGCAATTCGAGCGGCGTAATCCCTTTCGTCGAACCGCTCGGCAGAAAGATGAGGGCGAGGTCGTGCAGGTTCGCTTCGTCGTGTCCGTATTGCGGGTCGTACACGTAGCCAGTCGCGGCGATGTACTTGAACGACTTCGCGTAGAGGTCGGGGGAAAACGAGACGTAGAACTGGGAGCCCGGCGGAGTATAGGAATCGACGACGCAATGCGCG
>DATFGW010000140.1:0-2444 GCA_035249045.1 Gemmatimonadaceae bacterium
CGATGCCAGCCATTCGTATTTCTCGACCGGGATCGACTTGTTCTGCATCACCCACTCGCCCTGGCCGAGCAGGCTGTAGACGCCCCAGTGGATAAACATCCCGAACTTCGCGTCCTGAAACCACGCTCTCGCCGCGGCGCGCTCTGGGGGTACGGAAGCATCTTGCGCCCTTGCCGTGAGCGAAGAGGCGCCGAGGAATAGCAGTGCGGCAGCGAGTGCTTTCATTATCAAAATTGTTGACGTCTGTAGACGATGCTCACGTCCCCCGTCTGACTCTGCACGATGTTCGGCGGACGCGCGGGAATCTGCACGCCGGGAACTGCCGGGATACCGGGGCGTCGCGCTGCCAGGTCGAATACGATATGGCCGTTCGCGGGAATCGAAAGTCCGACCATCGCGCCGCTATCCGGAACCGCCCAATATTCCATTTCCCAGGCCGATTCGCGATCGCGGTAGCGCGTGGTGTCGACATCACGGCCGTCGATTGACGACGCGAGGACTTTCGCGCCCTGCGCCCGCATCACCAGTCCAGTCGTTCCCGCCGGCGCATTGACGCGAAGTACGATGCGCCTGACTCCATTCGTCAACGTGTCGCGAATCACCGTCGCCATTGGCGCGCCGAGCGGCACCCGCTGGACTGCTCGGCCGGTGAAGCGACCGCCGTCCTCCGACAGACGCGCCGTCCAGGCAGGAACAGATCCGGAGACGACGGGCCCGATCGCGTCTCGCGTCCATTCCCTCGTCGCGCTCCCGAAAGTACCCAGCCACGCGTCGCTCGAATCGGTGTTCTCGGCGTAGACGAGGCTCGTGCGCAAAGGATGGTCGGCGCTCGGATGCACGGCGATCTGGGCGATCAGGAGAAGAACAAGACCCGCACCCCCAAGCCAAGGCGCGCCCAGGAAGCCCGCGCTGCCGGCGATGGTCTCGAGCTGCGGCGCGAGCAGCAGCGCGATGAGGGATGCCACCACACTCAGCGCGATCGCGCCGGTGCCGGCAAGTCCGAGCATAACCACCGACACGCCATAGATGAATCCGACGAGAATGAGCAGCGTGACCACGGCGGCTGCCCACTCGGCGATCTCTCGACCGCGCGTCAGAAGCGCCGCGGCCGCTGCGAAGAGAAGAGGCCACGCGAAGAGGTAGCCAATGCCGGGGACTCGAAGGGTCGCCAGCGCCAGGAGCAGCCAGGCGATCATCGCGCCGAGCTGAAGTCCGCGCGGCGCTGACCATCCGCGGGCAATCGCATAACAGGCAGCGGTCACCGACAGCGCGAGCAGCACGATCCCGATCGCATTCAACCCACTCCACACCGCTGGTCCGTGAAGAAATCTGCCGACGATCGCACCCACCACTCCGGAGAGTGCAACCGCGATCAGCGCGGCAAGTACTCCGGTGAGCACTCCTTTGCGCTCGCGAACGACGAGGACCACGACGAGCACCAACGCCAGAAGTGCGAGCGGGATCTCGAGTCCGACCGGATAGACGATGAGGCCGACGAGCGGAAGATCGAAGAACACTCCGTCGCCCGTGCGCGCGCGGGGCAACGGCTCGCTCGCGAAGGTGCGCGTCATCGTCAGCATCTGCGAGCCGTGGTGCTGGAGACTGCCTGGATTCAGGTGCGCGACATCGTCGTTGCTGGTGTGGTAGCGTTCGACTCCGTCGGCAAAAGCAAAATTCAGCGCGGGTAAGCCGAGTATTGCGAGCTCGGAGAGATCGGTATCGTTGGGCAGCGCACGATAGATCGTCGCGAAGACCGAGCCGGCCGTCGCGTCGCGGGCGCTGCGCAGCGCCCGGGCAGCGTCGAGATTGCCCGGTCCCGTCTCGAACATGAATGACCGCCCACTGGTCCCGCGCGCCTCGAAGTTGAGCACGACGGCGACGTCCTTCGCCCACGGATGCTCGCGCACGAAGGCGGCGGCGCCGAGTAGTCCCGCTTCTTCGCCGTCGGTGAACAGCGCGATGACGTCGTTCGGGAAAGGTTGCCGGCGTGAACGCAGCGCGCGGAGCGTTTCGAGAACCGCGGCGCATCCGGCGCCGTCGTCAGACGCAGCGGGTCCAGCACCGACCCCGTCGTAGTGCGCCACGACGAGCACCGCCTTGTGAGCGGGGTCGGTGCCCGGAAGTCGAACGAGAATATTCTGGACGCGACCAGCCTCGCGATAGCGCGTGCCGATCGCCGTCGTTTGCTGGACCTGCGGACCCAGCCCAAGCGCGGACAGCTGCCCCAAAATGTAGTCGCGCACGCGATCGTGATCCGCGGTGCCCATTGGATGCGGACGCTGAGCGATCTGCTCGACGTGCCGCATCGCACGCTCGGCGGAGAACACCGTATCAGGCGCTGTCGCGGGAACGGCGTGCGGCGGCCGGGCAACGCGCAGAATCGAGAGTGCGCAGAGGGCGAGCAGGCCGGCGGCGATACCGATCCGTTTGAGCATCGCCCAGTG
>DATFGW010000141.1:0-3926 GCA_035249045.1 Gemmatimonadaceae bacterium
CACTTCGCGGTCCGATGTCCGTTCCACCTTGGTGCGGTTCTTCACCGCGCCGGGGCTACTTTCGATTCTTGCGCTCATCGCTCTTCTCCTTTCGGGTGATTTCTTCCACAACCTTGTCCAACTCGTCGAAGCGTTCGTCCCAGCGCCGGCGATACCTCTCGAGCCATGCCGTCTCTTCCGCCAATCGGCGGGGACCCAGCTGGCACGTTCGTACTCGTCCGATCTTCTTCGTTGTGACGAGCCCCGCTTGCTCCAGAACGCCGACGTGCTTCTTCATGCCCGTGAGGGTCATGTGGAACTTGTCAGCGAGGTCCGTGATCGAAGCGTCGGTTCGTCCGAGCTGCTCCAGAACCCCACGTCGGGTGGGGTCCGAGAGAGCGGCAAACGAAGTATCCAGCCGGGTCGTTTCATACTGAACCATATGGTTCAGTATTTAATACAAACATTCGGGGCGCGCAAGGGTTGGCTGAGTTGAACGCCCCTCTTGGATCGAGCGTTCCGGCGTTACGTTACCGATGCGGGGTTATACCAAGCTCGGCTTGACACTGTCTCCACAGCAACGCTGACCAGCATGCAAGGAGAAACGATGAACAAGAACACGATCTGCCTGTGGTACGACAAAGGCGCGGAAGAGGCCGCGCGCTTTTACGCCCGGACCTTCCCCGACAGCAAGGTCGGCACGGTCCACCGCGCACCCTCCGACTTCCCAGGCGGCAATAAGGGCGACGTTCTGACGGTCGACTTCACGGTGTGCGGCATCCCGTGCATGGGCCTCAATGGCGGAGACACGTTCAAGCAGACCGAGGCGTTCTCCTTTCAGATCGCCACCGACGACCAGGCCGAAACCGACCGCTACTGGAACGCGATCGTCGGGAACGGCGGGCAGGAGAGCGCCTGCGGCTGGTGCAAGGACAAATGGGGCGTGTCGTGGCAGATCACGCCGCGCGTCCTCACCGATGCAATGGCAAGAGGCGGCGAAGTCGCCAAGCGCGCCTTCGACGCGATGATGGAAATGCAGAAGATCGACATCGCCAGAATCGAGGCGGCGGTGCGCGGCGAAGCCGTGGCGCGATAACCAATCACCGGCAAACGCAACCATGCCTTCCATCATTAAGTCGCAGGCCGCAGACATCCCGTCCAACATGACGACTACCGGCTTCGACGTCCCTGGATTCAGAATCGTCGATAACCTTGGCGTGGTACGCGGCGTCGTGGTCCGATCGCGATCTGTCTTCGGTACCGTCGGCGCGAGCGTCCAGAGCATCTTTGGCGGAAACATCTCGCTGTTTACCGAGCTCGCCGAGCGAACGCGGAGGCAGGCGTTCGACACGATGCTCGTTCAGGCGCATCTGGCGGGCGCCGACGCAGTAATCGGCATCCGCTATGACGCGAACGAGCTGATGAAAGGAGTGACGGAGGTGTTGTGTTACGGCACGGCCGTTCGGGTCGAAGCACTGGAAGGCTGAGGAAGACCGTGACAGGATCTCGATCCGCACGTTGATACCATTCGCTTCAGTAGAGGCTCTTATGCAACTCCAGCGTATCTCTCCGGCTGTCTTGGTTCTCGCCTCCGTGATTGCCTGCGCTAATCCAACAGCCGCCGGGCCGTCTTCTTTGAGCGGCACCTGGCGGACGGCGCCCGAGGATGCTCATCCACAGGGATGGTATTCACGCTCGCTTACCTTCGGCGCGGATGGCACCTTCACGTCGGAATTTCGCAGTTATGGCGTTTATGCGGGACAGCCGCGCGACGACTTGTCGGGCTACCAGCGAACCGAGGGAACATATCGAGTTGAGGGACAACGTCTCATTTTCGAGCCCCAACGTCTGGTCTCATGGGATCGCTTCTATGGCGCCAACTCGCCGGAGACCATTTCGGAGCCATATCCGTATGGCAGTATCTTTGACGATGCGCGCTATGTCCTGCTCGGCAGTCAGCTGTCGCTGCGTTACACGACATATCCTGCCGATGCTCCGGTAGCGACGCTGCTGGTCTTCACTCGGACCGACTGACGATTCTGTCTGTAGTCGCGCGGCTCCTGCTGGCAGGCTGCGCCGCCGCTCCGACGATCGCGGCGCAGACTCCGCGTCTGGAGCTGGATCACGTGTACGTCGTCGTGCAACCCGGCGGCGTCAAGGAGATAGCGGCGCTCGAGTCGGCAGGCTTCCACATTAGTCCGCCCAGACAACACGACGGCGAAGGAACTACTTCGGTGGCCGCGTTCCTCGACAACGCCTACATCGAGCTGATGTGGCTCGACAGCACTTTATCGGTGACGCCGGACCATGCGGCTGCCGCCCGGCAATTTCAGGCCGCGCAGTCGTGGAGAGTCAGCCGACACAGCCCGTTCGGCGTCGGCCTGCGACGTTTGCCTGGAGAGGTTTCGGAGTTCGCGTTTCCGATTGCGCGCGAGCCCGCGCCATGGATTGACGCGAACGCCGCGTACGAGATTTTGAACCAGAGTGCCGACTCTCTCTCCGTCGACATGTTCGTCGTGCCACAGGGCGCGGCCGTGCCCACCTGGATCGATCGGGTGCGGAAGCGGTCTCCCGAGCTGCTGAATCATCCAGGTGGCGGACGTAAGATCACCGCGGTGCGAGTGTACGGCACCATCGAACAGCAGCCGAGCACTATCGGATGCGTCCGCCCGTCCAGGATTGAGATGCGGACCGCGTCGGAGCCACTCCTCGAGATTTACATCGACGGCGGTCTCAGGAATTCACGCCGGGATTTACGCCCGGCACTGCCAGTGGTGGTGATCCGTTGACGCGCACTTTCGTCGCGCAGGGCAATCACTGCCTCGGGTCGAGGCACTCAGAATGAGCTCGCTGCGCAAGTACTCGCTGGCCGCGGGCATTTTTTATCTGCTCACCTTTGTGTCGATCCCGACACTCGCGCTCTACCGCTCCGTGCGCGGGCCGAACTTCGTCACGAGCACGGGCCCAGACTCGCCGGTGATCCTCGGCGTGCTTCTCGAGATGATCGTCGCTCTCGCGGGAATCGGAACGGCTGTGGCGCTGTACCCGGTCGTCCGGCGACAGGGGCAGGCGCGCGCGGTGGGTTTCGTCGCTTCACGAACTCTGGAGGCCGCGACGATCTATGTCGGCATCGTCAGCCTCATGTCGATCGTGAGCTTGAGACAGGCGGGCGCGGGAGCCGGGGCGCCGGCGACCGCTCAGGGGCTCGCTGCTCAGTACAAGTGGACGTTCTTTTTCGCCCAGAGCTTTATTCCAGCGATCAATGGCGTGCTGCTCGGCTCCCTCCTCTACCAGTCACGGCTGGTCCCCCGCTGGCTACCTTCGCTGGGATTTGTCGGAGCGGCCGTGCTCCTCGTGTCGTGGTTCGCCGTGTTGCTCGACTTCGTTCAAGCGGTGAGCCCACTCGCCGCGATCGCTGCGCTCCCAATCGCGGTTTGGGAATTCTCGCTCGGCGTCTATCTGACGTTCTGGGGTTTCAAACCGTCGTCGATTACTGCCGGGATGTGACCAGGACCCAGCTAATATCAGCGCAGTAGTTAGCTGATCGACCGGCGAGCCGGAAGGGAGGTGGTTGCTCAGCCAGTCACTGCCTGCTCAGGGTCCTCACCGTTCCGAGAGAAGTACTCCGCTACTCCCTGCTTTGCACCGGGACGCGTGTAGATGTCGGGCTTCCCAGTGCGAATTGCCCACACGATCACCGCCGCGACCTCCTCGGCGCTCTGCGACTGCGGAAACTGGCGCGAATCCATCCCACCGTGCAGGGCGTTGAGGCCGAAGTCGGTGCGCACCACGCCCGGTGAAACGAGCGTCACCTCGATTCCCGGCGCCGATTGACGCAGCTCGTCGCGGAAATTCGTGGTGATCGCATTGAGGAAGTGCTTGGCGCCGTTGTACGCGGAGCGCATGGTGGCAAACGGGAGACGACCGAGCATCGACGAGACGTTGAC
>DATFGW010000142.1:0-7622 GCA_035249045.1 Gemmatimonadaceae bacterium
CACCAGCTCGGGCGAGCTGAGCGCGACGTCGCCCCAGAACAGGAACTTCTTCCCGCTCGGCCGCAGCGCATCCACGATCTGCTTCAGGAAATCGAGATACACCACGCCGATTCCCACAGTTTTGACTCGTTCGGCGGACTGGCCGCGACCGAGCTCGAAAGTTTCGTCGGCGCCGAGGTGCACGAAGCGGCTCGGAAAGAGCGAGAAGATCTCGGCGAACATCTGCTTGATCAGAGGCAGCGAGCCCGGCTGTCCCGGCGCCAGCACGTGCCCGTGCGGCGTTTCTCCCAGCGGTGAATAGATCTCGTACTTGAGCACGTGGTGCAGGTGGCCGAACGCTTCCTGCTCGGGGATAATGTCGACGTGATAGTTAGCCGCGTACGCGACGAGCTCCTTAACGTCGGCGTGGGTCATCGCTCCGCCCGGTGGTGCAATCAGCGGATTGTTCTCATAGGTGAGCGTATGCTCGTAGTACGGCGAGAAGAAGTTGACCTTGTAGGCGGCAAGAGTCCGGATCTGTTTTTTCTGGAAGTCGAGGGTCGGCACGGGTCCGCGGGAGATGTCGTCGTGGAATCCGCGGTAGCGCATCGCTGGCCAGTCGCGGATCGTCGCGCGATAGAGCTTCGCCTGGTTGCCGTCGCCGCTCACGAGCTGCTTCACCGTCTGCGCGCCGTAGAAAACTCCCGCGCCAGTCGCACCGATCACGACGAGGCGGTTCCCATCGGGGATGATGACGTACCCTTCGTCGTGCATCGCCGAGTCAACCGTGAGAGAATGGCGCCGCAGCAGTGTCCTGGCGGCGGAAGCGTCGGCGCGCATCAGCACGACGCGCGTTCCGGGCCCGGTCTCGCCGTTTACCACGCGGATGCCGCGATCCTTGAGCGCGGTTGCGAGATCCGATGCCGCGAATCGGTCGTCAGCGTTGCTCGGTCGAGCTATGGTGATTCCTTTAGCGACCGAAATCGCTGCCCCTTCCACCCTCATTTCGCGCGGCTGGGGAATGAGTCGTAGCTCCGTTTGAGCAGCCGAGGCAGTGGCCAGACCGAAGGAAAGAAGGAGGAAGACGGGTACTGATTTCATTTTTGCCATGGGAGAGGGTTGATCGGGCACGTTCCGGAAAGATGCGTCTCGGGATCTGGTAAAGAAACAGTGCACGGCGCCGATAGGTCTTACGCCAAAGCTCCCTTTAGTCCTACAGCGACAAGAAAACCCGCCGGTACAATCTGGTGCCAAAGGAGCGAATACGACCGGCCTACGGTTTCGCGATTGTCGCGCAACGCTACCCGGTCCCGCTCCATCGATAAGGATGGGAGGGTTCATGAAAAGAAATTCCAGCCTTCTCGGTGCGGTGGCGTCTGCGCTGATTCTGCCCGCGACGCCCGCGCACTCGCAAGCAAAGCCCGCGCAAAACGCGACGACGCCTCAATGCATCGCGGATTCGAGCTACCAGCGGCTCGCCTTCTGGGTCGGTGACTGGGACGTTTTCGATAGCACCGGCGCAAAGTACGCAACCCAGCGCGTGCGCGCCGTGATCGACGAATGCGCGATCACGGCGGAATGGGCCAGCGGCGGCGGCAACAAGGGCCTGGGCCTGTCGGCGTTCGACATGAAGACCCGCGCCTGGAAGCAGGTCTATGTCTCTAACCAGGTTCCGTTTCGCTCGGGTGTCACCATTCGAACATCCGATCCTTCCTACGCCGGACCAGGCATTCGCTTCGTGTCGGTGAGCGATCCGGCGGCGGAAAGCTCCGTGCAGAATCGCGTGACTATCCTGCCGTTGAGCGACCACCGCGCTCTGCAGCAATTCGAGGAATCGCGCGATGGCGGGAAAACCTGGAAAGTGGTGTTCAAGGCAGAGCACCGACCCCGACCAGATGCGAGCGGCACGTCGTCAGTCGTTCCGGGGCTCTCCGTTCATGTCGCCGAGCAGCGCGATGTCGACACCGTCATTTACCAGCGTTCCATCACGCGTGCCGGGCGAGATAGCATGGCCGGCACTCGGACGGTGGTGAGCCACATCGTGAAGGGTGCCGACGAGGCGCAGCTGCTCGAGATCGAGCAGCGTTTCCCCGGCGGCGGCGGCGAGATCGTCGACACGGCGATCGCGGAGCTCCGTACCCTGCGCGCGGTGGCCCATCGCTCCCACCAGCCGACTCGAACGATGCGCTTCGATTTCGTTGGGAACGACGCCGAAGGAACGGTCCGGGAGAAAGCAGAAGCGACGCAATCATCGCCCGCGCCACAGACGATCCACCAGTCGCTCGGTGGTCCGATCTTCGACTCCAACGTCATCGATCTAGTTGTGTCAGCGCTGCCACTCGAGCGCGGCTTCAGGGCGAGTCTGCCCTTCTTCATTTACGAACGCGGCGGGCGGGTGGTGATGCCCGTCGAGGTGCGCGACCGCGGCACTAGAACTTTCGGTCGGCTTGGTGAGCGCGACGCGTGGGTTGTCAGCGTCGACGTGCCGGGCGCGCCCGCGACGGTCTGGGTGGATACGAAAACCCGCGCAGTGCTGCGGGTGCGATATGATATCGCTGCCCGCAGCCTGAGCTTTACTGATGAGCGTGTTACCGAGCTGCGCGGCCAGATCTAGCGCCGCCAGTTCAGTCCGTTGATCTTGGCCGCAACGCAACGTCCGAGCGCCCGACCGTTGAGGTTGCCCGACTGAAAGTGGATTCCCGCGTAGAGCCGGGACAGTCCCGCTTCCTCCGCTGCCGCGAAAATCGTGTTGAAGGAGCGCGGAGCGAAGCCGTCTGCGTCGTGCGCGTGATCCACGAACGCGACGTCATCGCCGAACAACGCCTCCAGGGTGGCCGCCACCGCCGCCGACTGACCGGAGTGCGCCGACACGTACTCGGGGAATGGCGGTGTGGGCAGTATCGGAGTAACAGCCGGATCGATCACTCGACGGATGTAGGTGATGGGGCGAATCAGATTGTACTGGTACTTCGCCTGCCAGATTGCGGTGAGCGCATCGGCATCGGCGATACCCGCGCGCGCGTACGCCTCAGCGGCCTGCGCGAGATTGGCGTGCTGCTGCGTCACGATCTCGCCGACGATGGCGAGCGAGTGTCCAGGCCCCGAAATCGTTCCGGGACCATCCGCCCAATACCGGGCGATGGTTGTCTGCTCCGCTGAAAGATTCTTCGACAACTGGTAATCGAAGTTCGCCTCGGCGTAGAACGGCGAGTTCGGATCCTCGGAGTACGCGGGCGGAGGACCCGGATCACATTCGGCCGCACGTGATAACGCGAAAGTCCCGACGGTTGCCCCCCAAAATGGTTGCATCGCCACCTGGGTCGACGGAGTCGGCACCCAGAATCCGGGACCAACTGGCGGGACGTGCGACGCCGGGAAGTTCGTGAGGTAACCCCGGTCGCCGCCGTCGTCGCGGGACGTCGCGAATACCGCGGCACCGACGGAGCGACCGAAATCACTCGACAGCTTCGCGATTCCGGGCGGCACACCGGCACCGTACTGCGACGCGAGATTGGATTCGAGCGCGTTCAGAGCGGCGATGTTGTCGGCGGCTTTGTTGGTCTGATCGCCCCACAGTCCGCGCATCACTTCCGCCATCGCTGCGTTGGCGACGAGCGCCCAGTTGTACGGGATTCCGTTCGGCTGCGGCAGCGGACCGACGCCATGCAGCTGCCCCGCGACCGACTGGTTGTCCGGCATCCCGCCGATTACCGCTTCGTAAAGAGCAAGTCCCATGTACCCGAATGCGCGCGCCTGCACGGGTGGGGTGAAGCCCGCCGTCGACTTGCTGAACTCGAGCGAGAGCTGATAGTAGGCGAGCGGCACTCCCCCGTCGAAATCTGCCGTCGTCGATTGGCCGATTCCCTGATTCGCGGCTGCAGCCTGCGGCCCGGCGATCTCGCCGGGTCGATTGCCCGCGCACCCAGCGGCCAGCAGTGCGGCTATGACAGCACCTACCGCATTGAGCTGTCTCCACGTCGTGTGCCGAGCGCGGCGAGAAGCGCGCGTCGGCGAAAAGTTCTCGGTTCTCATGTCTCCTCCTGGTGATTGTGCAGAAATCCGAGGAGACGAGACTAAAAATCGGCAACGATGGGGGACAGCCCAAAAAATGAACTGTCGCGCAGCTTACGTCGAAGTAGCGCTCACTGTCTTGGCCAATGCGGCGAAGCGGGTTACACCGAGCCAGCTCGGCAGCGCGTTCCGGTATTGCGAAGGCCCGTGGACCTCGACAGCGCCGTCGCGCATCGCCTGAGCCACCGCGAGCTGTCCGAGACACACGCGGGCGAGGGCGCCAACTGTCGCTTCGATTTCCAGATTGACTTCGTAGCCGGGATCGAAGAGACAGAGATCGACATTGGGCCGCTCGAGCACCAGCCAGAAAACGCGGTCCCGGTGTCCGCGGAACTGGAAGAGCAGCACCACTCGCTTATCGGGCAGTGCATCGACGCGCACCAGTCGGCGCAGCGACCACATCAGGAAATCGGGATCGAGATCCTTGTCGGCGAGATCCTTGCTTGCCCAGCGGTAGCCCCAGGTGCCGAGCGCATCGATGACCGTGCCGAGCTCGCGACCGCCGGCGGTGAGATGGTATTCCTGATGTCCATCCTTGCCGGGTCGCTGCTCGATGATGCCACTTCGCAGCAGCGCGTGGAGGCGCTGGGTCAGAAGATTTCTCGAGATCCGCGGAACGCCGCGGTGGATGTCGGAGAATCGTCGCCCGCCCATCAGCAGCTCGCGCAGAATGAGCGGGGTCCAGCGCTCGGCGAAGATCTCGGCGCCGAGTGCCACGGGACAGAACTGTCCGTAGGCGGTCATGGCTCTAACGTGGGTGGGGTTCCGAAAGGTGGCAAGTCCAATTTTTGAACCGTTCCTGAAGGAGACGCCGACGGCACCATTCTCGCTTTTTTGACGGATATGGCAGAGGGTCACGCGGTTGCGCGCTGGGGTGACGCGCTGAGGCAAGTGGTGGGCGAACGGGTGACGACGATCAAGGTTCCACCGCGCTGGAGTGAAAGGGCGGAGCAAATTCGTGGCGCTGTGCTGACGCGCGTCGAGACCCACGGGAAGCACCTGGTGCTGCATTTCTCCAGCGGATTGGTCATCCACACCCACGCGATGCAGTACGGATCGTGGCAAGTCGGCCCGATTGGTCAGGAGCTGCGTAAGGAAGCGCGGTTCGCGAGGCTCCGCCTGACGACGGGGCGGCATGAAGTTGTTTTCTTTCACGGGCCAGTGATGGAAGTTTTGTCACTCGACGATTTTGCCGCTCACGAGGGCTTCCAGTCACTGGGTCCCGACTTGCTGCACGACGATTTTCCGGTATCTCGAGTGTTCGACGCATTGCAGCAGCAGGGACAACGCGAGATCGGCGACGCTGTGCTCGATCAGAGGATCGTTGCAGGCATCGGCAACATCTACAAGTCCGAGGGACTATTTCTCGCGGCTGTTCATCCGCTCCGGCCGGCGGCCGACGTCAGCGTGTCGGAGCTCGAAGTGTTTTTTGGCGAGCTGATTCCATTGATGCAGACCGGCCGGTTCCACTACGGAATGACGGTTACCCTGCCCGAAGATCTCCGGCTGGAACCGTGGATGCGCAACTGGGTTTACCGCCGCCGCGGGCAGCCGTGCTTCGTTTGTGCGACCCCGATCGAGATGTTTCGGCAGGGAGAGTTCCAGCGCACGACTTATTTCTGCTCGCATTGCCAGCCGTTCGATCCCGGCGCTTAGTGTTTCGCGCTATGGACCGCCGGCCCTGAATTCCAGTCTAGTGTGGGAGAATCGCCGAGACGGGCTCGCCGTTACGAGTCGCAGGGCGGAACGTGGACGATCGGTCCAGTCGTAGCCAACGCCAGGGTGTGCCTACGACGCGTAGACGCCTCTCGCGGATGTCCGACATTCACCGTAGACTCCGGTGGTTCAAATTCATACAGGCAGTCGTTCCGAGGAGCACGGACGTTGGCATTTGACGCCGAAGAGTATTGGGCCAATCGGTACAGCACGATCGACATCACGAGGTCGGGGCACATCGATCTGCCCGCCGACTACAACAAGTGGCTGTACGCGCGCAAGAAAGAGGTCTTGTTTCAGGGCCTGAAATCAGCGCGGTTCAACCCCGTTGGGGCGTCGGTGCTGGAGATTGCCACCGGAACCGGAGTGTACGTCGAGGCCTGGCAAAAGCGGAAGATAGCGCGTCTGGTCGGAATCGACATCAGCGCTGCCGCCATCGCTGAGCTGCAGGGCCGCTTTCCGAAGTACCAGTTCTACAAGCGCGATTTGGCAAAACCCGGCCTGATCGAGCTCGTCGGAAGCGGATTCGATGTCGTCACCGCCATCGACATGCTGTACCACATCGTTGAGGACTCGGCGTTTCCGATCGCGCTGCAGAACATCGCCGATACCGTGAAGCCGGGCGGACTGTTCGCCATTCACGACTTGTTCCTGCACGCCGGCGAGCTCGACATCGGCTACCTCAAGCTGCGCACGCTCGATAAGTATCGCGCCGCGCTGGACGCTGCCGGGTTCGACATCCTGTGGCGCAAGCCGACCTTTTTCTTCGCGGTTCAGCCACGCGACATTGTGTCGCCGCAGGTACTGCGCTTGATGAAACAGCTCTGGGACGGGTTCACCTATCCCCTGATCCAGCGACTCCCGAATCTGGCCGGGCGATCGACCTATTGGACCGATAGAATCCTCGGTGCCGTCCTGAAAGAGGGACCGTCCTTCGAGATGATGATCTGCCGGCGCCGGGCAGCATAGCCAGACCTACGGCGTTCCTGCTTCGGTCGGGACGGGGGCAGGGTTATAAAACCCGCCGACTCTCCTTGCGAGAGTGCGAATGTCGAACGGCATCATGTGCGACACCATGCGGTGCCCCTGCTGTAATTCCTGCTTCGGTGTCCGTACCTGTTCGTTTCAATCAGCCGTGAGAAACGCCGTTACGCCGAAACAGTCAGTACGATTTTGCCTCGCTTGTGGGGCGCGCCGGCAAGCATCTCATGGACTGTGCGCGCCTGATCGAGCGGGAGCACCGTGCCAACATCAGTCGACAATTTGCCGCTGTCAATCAGCGCGGTGATCTTTTTCAATCGAGCCGTCGTCACCTCCGCATAGAAGAACGCCGCGCGAACGCCGTGCTGCTTTTGTGCCGCTTCGGGAACAGCCGACACGATCGATACGAGGATTCCATCCGGCTTGAGAACTCGCAGCGACTTTTCCTGGGTGGCGCCTCCGATAGTATCGAGAACGACATCGACGCCAGAAAGCGACTCCTCGAATCGCTCCTTTCTGTAGTCAAAGACTTTTTCGGCGCCCAGCCCACGCACGTAGTCCAGATCCCGCGCGCCGGCGGTCGCTACTATATGAAGGCCGGCTTGGCTGGCCAACTGCACGGCATACGCGCCAACGCTCCCTGCGGCGCCGTGGATGAGCACGGTCTGGCCGGCGACTGCATTGGCGTACTCGAAGAGCATCTGCCACGCAGTCACGGCGACGACCGGAACCGAAGCGGCGTCGATGAAATTCAACGTCTTTGGTTTTGGCGCCATCATCCCCGCGAGTGGCACAGCATATTCCGCCTGGCCGCCGCTGAATTGCGGATTGGTCGAGCCGTAGACTTCGTCGCCCGGCTTGAACCCGGAAACTTC
>DATFGW010000143.1:0-17960 GCA_035249045.1 Gemmatimonadaceae bacterium
CCCTCCCGGTGCCGTCGCTAACGCAGTAAGTGCCCCGCCTGGGGAGTACGGCCGCAAGGCTGAAACTCAAAGGAATTGACGGGGGCCCGCACAAGCGGTGGAGCATGTGGTTTAATTCGAAGCAACGCGAAGAACCTTACCTGGGCTTGACATGCACGGGAAAGCCGGTGGAAACATCGGCCCCTCTTCGGAGTCCGTGCACAGGTGCTGCATGGCTGTCGTCAGCTCGTGTCGTGAGATGTTGGGTTAAGTCCCGCAACGAGCGCAACCCTCGTCCCTAGTTACCAGCGGGTAAAGCCGGGAACTCTAGGGAGACTGCCGGTGTCAAACCGGAGGAAGGTGGGGATGACGTCAAGTCATCATGGCCCTTACGTCCAGGGCGACACACGTGCTACAATGGCCGGTACAGAGCGTCGCCAACCCGCGAGGGTGCGCCAATCGCCAAAAGCCGGTCTAAGTTCGGATTGCAGTCTGCAACTCGACTGCATGAAGCTGGAATCGCTAGTAATCGAGGATCAGCCACGCCTCGGTGAATACGTTCCCGGGCCTTGTACACACCGCCCGTCACGCCATGGAAGCTGGGGGGACCTGAAGTCGGTGGGCTAACCGCAAGGAGGCAGCCGCCAAAGGTCAATTCAGTGACTGGGGCGAAGTCGTAACAAGGTAGCCGTAGGGGAACCTGCGGCTGGATCACCTCCTTTCTGGAGCTGCGAGTAGAGACCGGTCTTCGGGCCGCGATCGAAAGTGCTCGGAAGTCGCCCGCGCTCGCTCATCTGATCTGCACGTCACTCTTCGTTCTTTGACAATTGAGGGATGGATGGTGTAGTCCACGTGTCGGCTTCTGGCCGGCGGGTGGACGGGTGTGAGGAATCATCATCAACAAGATTTGAGATCAAACGCAATAAGGCACACGGTGGATGCCTTGGCATCGAGAGGCGATGAAGGTCGTGATAAGCTGCGATAAGCCTGGGGGAGCTGCACATGAGCTGTGATCCCAGGATGACCGAATGGGGAAACCCGGCGAGCCGCGAGGCCCGTCATCCCGCAAGGGAAGCCAACCCGGAGAACTGAAACATCTCAGTACCCGGAGGAACAGAAATCAACCGAGATTCTCCTAGTAGCGGTGAGCGAACGGGGAAGAGGCCAAACCAGCGGAGCTTGCTCCGCCGGGGTTGTGGGACCACGACATGGGATGTACGGCACCAAGGTGAAGCGGCCTGGAACGGCCCGCCAGAGAGGGTGACAGCCCCTTAACCGTACGTGCACGACCCCTAGTGGTATCCCGAGTAGCGCGGACCACGTGGAATTCTGCGCGAATCTGGGGGGACCACCCTCCAAGCCTAAATACTCCTCGATGACCGATAGTGCACGAGTACCGTGAGGGAAAGGTGAAAAGCACGCCAGGTGGCGAGTGAAATAGATCCTGAAACCGTGTGCTGACAAGCGGTCGGAGGGTTGTCTTCGGACAGCCTGACGGCGTGCCTTTTGCATTATGATCCGGCGAGTTACTGATCACGTGCAGGTTAAGGCCCTCAGGGCCGGAGCCAGAGCGAAAGCGAGTCTGAACAGGGCGTTTCGTACGTGGTCGTAGACCCGAAGCCGTGGCGATCTACCCTTGAGCAGGTTGAAGCCGCCGTAACAGGCGGTGGAGGACCGAACCCATGTGGGTTGAAAACCGCTGGGATGACTTGAGGGTAGGGGTGAAAGGCCAATCAAGCTCGGAGATAGCTGGTTCTCCCCGAAATATATTTTGGTATAGCCTCGGGAAATGAGTTCACAGGAGGTAGAGCACTGGATGGGTCCGGGCGGTGAATAACCGTACCTCCCCCAACCAAACTCCGAATGCCTGTTGAATGCTGCCCGGGAGGCAGTCGCGGTGCGCTAATGTACCGCGGCGAGAGGGAAAGAACCCAGAACGTCTGCTAAGGCCCCGGAGTGGCGGCTCAGTGTAGCAAAGGATGTGGGTATGCTGTGACAACTGGGAGGTTGGCTTAGAAGCAGCCATTCCTTTAAAGAGTGCGTAATAGCTCACCAGTCCAGCGTAGCCGCGCCGATAATGGTCGGGACTTCAAGCCGCCCGCCGAAGCAACGTCTTCATCACTGACGTGATGAGGGGTAGGGGAGCGTTCCCATAGCGATGAAGCCGGGGCGGAAGCCTTCCGGTGGAGCGGTGGGAAGTGAGGATGCCGGATTAAGTACGCGAGAAACCATGTGAAAACCATGGTCCCCGCAAGCCCAAGGGTTCCTGAGCCATGTCGATCAGCTCAGGGTCAGTCGGTCCCTAAGTCGAGGCCGAGAGGCGTAGACGATGGGAAACGGGTCAACATTCCCGTACCAACTGCAAGCCGTTACGAGTCTGAGGAGGGACGCAGAAGTGAGGTCACTGGCGGGTGTTGGACGTCCCGCTCCAAGGTGGTAGACGTTTCCCGGTAGGCAAATCCGCCGGGATAGTCGAGAGCCGATGGCGAAGGGGCCGCATGGCCCCGCAAAGAGTGGCTGAACCACGCTGCCGAGAAAAGCTCCGCAGACCAGGACTGCAGTTGACCGTACCGTAATCCGACACAGGTGGGCGAGGCGAGCAGCCTAAGGGGCTCGAGTGATTTACGGAAAAGGAACTCGGCAAAATGACCCCGTAACTTCGGGATAAGGGGTGCCAGTGGTATGTGACCTCGTACAGAGGAAGCAGAAGCTGGCCGCAGAGAATCGTCCCAAGCGACTGTTTAGCAAAAACACAGGAGCGTGCCAAGGCGTGATCCAAGCCGACGTATACGCTCTGACTCCTGCCCGGTGCCGGAAGGTTAAGGCAAGCGGTTAGCCGCAAGGCGAAGCTGCGAACCGAAGCCCCGGTAAACGGCGGCCGTAACTATAACGGTCCTAAGGTAGCGAAATTCCTTGTCGGGTAAGTTCCGACCTGCACGAATGGAGTAACGACTTGGGAGCTGTCTCTTCCGTAAGCTCGGCGAAATAGCAGTATCGGTGAGGATTCCGATTACCCGCGACAGGACAAAAAGACCCCGTGCACCTTTACTACAACCTGTCATTGAACGTCGGTATGACCTGCGTAGCATAGGTGGGAGCCGTTGATCTCCTGGTTTCGGCCGGGAGGGAGGCAACAGTGAAATACCACCCTTGTTTTACTAACGTTCTAACTCGGACGGTAACGCCGTCGAGGACCGTGGCTGGTGGGTAGTTTGACTGGGGCGGTCGCCTCCTAAAGAGTACCGGAGGCGCGCTATGGTGGGCTCAGTGCGGTCGGTAATCGCACGACGAGTGTATAAGCAGAAGCCCGCCTGACTGCGAGCGCGACGGCGCGAGCAGGGACGAAAGTCGGCTTAAGTGATCCGGTGATCCCGTGTGGATGGGTCATCGCTCATCGGATAAAAGGTACGCTGGGGATAACAGGCTTATCGCGCCCGAGAGTTCACATCGACGGCGCGGTTTGGCACCTCGATGTCGGCTTATCACATCCTGGGGCTGGAGAAGGTCCCAAGGGTCCGGCTGTTCGCCGGTTAAAGTGGTACATGAGCTGGGTTCAGAACGTCGTGAGACAGTTCGGTCTGTATCCGCTGTGGGCGTTGGAAGATTGAGGGGCGCGGACCCTAGTACGAGAGGACCGGGTCGGATTGCCCGCTCGTGTACCAGCTGTGGTGCCAACTGCAGCGCTGGGTAGCGAGGGCAAGCGCAGATAACCGCTGAATGCATCTAAGTGGGAAGCTGCCCCCAAGATGAATCTTCCCTGGAGCCTTGAGCTCCCTGAAGGGCCGGGAGAGACCATCCCGTCAAGAGGTCGCACGTGGACGCCGCGCAAGCGGTTTCGAGCGAAGCGATCCTCATCGCCCGTGAGGCTTGATCTCCTTATATGGTTTGAGGTTCCTCTTTATTACCTCGAACCGACTAGCAGAAAACCAAGCGATCTAACGGTTGATTCGAACATCACACGATCACACTACTATCCAAAGTCATCTTGAAAATCGCTGGCGACTGAAGCGCAGGGGCCACACCCGTTCCCATTCCGAACACGGCCGTTAAGCCCTGCAGCGCCGATGGTACTCCGTTCGAGAGAACGCGGGAGAGTAGGCCGTCGCCGGCATCTCTAAAGGCCGCCCGATTCGTCGGGCGGCCTTTTTTATACCGCTGCGGATTGCGGACTAACGGGTCCGGGGTGCGAACTAACCGCCAGTCCGAATTGCTGACTAACTGCGGATTGGGAAACCAATTGCGAGATGCGAACCGACCGTGCTTGACATGAACGGGGTCTGTTCGTCTGAGAAAAACTGTATCTTGTTGTTTGAAGCCTTGGTGGGGTGTAGGTCAATTGGCAGACCGCCGGACTGTTAATCCGGAAGTTGCAGGTTCGAGTCCTGCCGCCCCAGTTCTCCGCCATCTGACATCTCTGAGCTTCGGCTGGCCACTGTAGTCCCAAAGCTGGCAGTTTGGAGACGTGGACAGTTCGGAGCGTTTCAGTCTGTCGTGCTTTGCATCTACAGGAAACGCGAGGCTACCAGAGCGCCAGTATGACAGCTAATTGACTCCCAACTGTCCAGTCTCCCACCTGCCGGCTTTTGGACTACAGTGGCCAGCTGAAGCTGCGAGATGTGAGACGCCGAAGCATTAAGTTGGGGAATGCCAAGAGCGGGAATCGTAACCGTCGTGGGGAAGCCGAACGTCGGAAAGTCGACGCTGCTAAACCGGATCGTCGGACAGAAGCTGAGCATCACCAGCGAAAAGCCGCAGTCGACGCGCGATCGGGTGGTCGGGATTCGAACCACTGACGATTCCCAGATGGTGATCCTCGATACGCCCGGACTTCTGAATCCGCGGTATCCACTGCAGGAAGCGATGAAAACGACGGCGCTGCGCGCGCTCGAGGACGCCGACGTCATCATCTACCTCGGCGATGCTACGGAAGGGGAGCCGGTGCCGCTCCCTGAGGCAGCCGGGTTGTCGGCGGCCCCCCGCGCAACGATCGTGACCGCGCTCAACAAGGCCGACGCACTTTCGCGCGAGTCTCGAGCGCGCTTGGCGGAGAGTGATGGAGTCACTCTGATTTCGGCGCTGACCGGCGACGGCGTAGAGGCGCTGATGGAGCGCGTATCCTCGCATTTGCCGGATAGCCCGTTCCTATACCCTGACGACGAGATCAGCACCCAGCCGGTGAGATTCTTCGTCGGCGAGCTGGTGAGGGAAACGGTGCTCGAGCAGCTGCACGACGAAGTGCCGTACAGCGTCGCGGTCCAGGTCGAGGAATTTCGCGAGGAGCGCTCGCCTCTTTACATCAGGGCAGTAATTTACGTGGAGAGGGACAGCCAGAAGGCGATCATCATCGGCGCGAAGGGCGCCCAGATCCGCCGGCTTGGCGAGAGCGCCCGCAAGAAGATCGAGGCGTTCGTCGGCGCGAAAGTGTACCTTGATCTTTGGGTGAAGGTGCTTGCGAACTGGCGAAAGAATCCTGGCAGTCTGTCACGGTTTGGATATCAACTTGGAACGGAAAGGGTCAAATGAGCTTGTCGGCGCGTCTTCTTGAAATTCTGGTCTGCCCCAAGTGCAAGAGCGAGCTGGAATACCGCGAGTCGGAGAACGCGCTGCTTTGCCACAAGTGCCGGCTCCGCTATGCCGTTCGGGACGATATTCCTATAATGCTGATCGATGAGGCGACTACTTTTTAGCGCCGCGCTCGCGGCGCTCGGCGGGACGTCCTCGTCGGCGCAGACTCCCGCGGGAAGCGAGGGATCACTGTTCCTGCTGCTGCCCACCGGTGCGCAGGCAGTGGGGATGGGGCAGGCGATGGTCGCGGCGAAACCGGGCAGCGAAGGCATCTGGTGGAACCCGGCTTCGATCGGTGACCAGGAGAAGCGTGAGCTCGCGATCCATCACTCGAAGACGGTGGCGGGCGTCGGTGACGCACTGACGTTCGTGCTGCCGACGCGATCATTCGGATCCGCGGCGCTCTCGGTCAATATCCTCAACATCGGCGATCAGCAGGTGAAGGACGAATTCGACAATGTCGTCGGCGTCGTCCTGCCGCGGGACGTCGTGTTTGCTGCAACCTATGCCGGCAATATCAGCCGCCGACTGACGGCCGGACTCAACTACAAGGTCGTACAGCTCCGTGTCGATTGCTCGGGCGAGTGCAGCAGCGTGGGTGCCGAGGTCCAGAGCTCGCGCGCACTCGATCTCGGCGCGCAGTATCAGATGGCGGCGGGCGCACCGCTCACTTTCGGCGCCGCGATCCGAAACCTCGGCGGCCGCCTGAACTCACGCGAGACAAATCAGCGCGATCCTCTGCCGACGCAGGTCGAAGCGGGGGTGATGTACCGCCTCAAATTCCTCGACCACTACGTGAAGGATACGGAGCTCAGGGCGGCGGGAAGTTTCGTGAACTCGCGCTCATTCGGCGGGAAATCGGTGCGCTTCGGCACGGACGTGATGTATCAAGGCCGGGTTCACTTGCGCGCCGGTTACGTGGGGCATGATCAGCGGGGCAACGCGAGCGCGGCACTCGGATTCGGGCTGCAGAGCGATTCTTTCGTGTTCGACATCGCTCGAACCTTTGGCGGCCTGCCTGCCGACGATGGCCAGGCGCCGGTGTACGTCTCGCTTCGCTATCTCTTTTGAACAAATCGGACAGACACGTCGGCTAGCGCCGTGAAAGTTCTCTACGCGCTACTCGTCTTCGTACCCATCGCCATCGCAACCCGGCTCGCCGGTGCGCCGGCGATCGTCGTTTTTGCCGTAAGCGCACTGGCAATCATTCCGCTCTCCGGCATCCTCGGTGCCGCCACCGAGGCCGTCGCCGAGCATACATCGCCCGCGGTCGGCGGGGTGCTGAGCGCGACGATGGGGAATCTCGCCGAGCTGATCATCGCGGCCGTGGCATTGCGCGCCGGCCTCATCGACCTCGTCAAGGCGTCAATCACCGGGTCGATCCTCGGCAATCTGCTGCTCGTGCTCGGGATTGCTTTGCTAGCGGGGGGCCTCAAGTACAAGGAACAGAAATTCAGCCGGCATCTGGCGGGGTCGAGCAGCACCGTCCTGATGATCGCGGTATTCGGCCTGGTGGTGCCGGCGCTCTTTCACGGCTTGCACCCGGACCCACAGCGGGTGGTGACCGTCCGGATGTCTCACTACGTGGCGCCCCTGCTGATTGCCGGATACGCTGCCTGGCTGACGTTTTCCCTCTGGACCCATTCGTCCGATTTCAGGCCCGATCGGCAGGGTCCACCCGTGACTGTAGCCCCAAAATGGTCGTCAAAGAAGGCACTGGTGATTCTCATCGTTGCCGCCGCCGGGATCGGGGTTGTGGCTGAGGTGCTGGTGTCGGCAACGGAGGAAGCGGTGAAGGCGTTGGGGTTGTCCGAATTCTTCGTCGGACTGATCCTGATTCCAATCATCGGCAATGCCGCCGAAAACAGCTCTGCGATTCTCATGGCGATGCGGAACCGGATGGATCTGGCGCTCGGCATCGCAATTGGCTCCAGTATCCAGGTGGCGCTGCTCATCGCGCCGTTGTTGGTTCTGCTGGGAATGGTGTTTCGTCAGCCGATGGATCTTGCCTTCACCACGATGGAAGTGGCAAGCATCGCATTGGCTGTTTTAGTAACGTCCTCCGTGATCAGGGACGCGGAAACGAACTGGCTCGAGGGTGCCCTGCTGGTTCTTGCGTACGCTGTACTCGGAGTTGCGTTCTTCTTTTTCTGACAGAGTAGAATCACCGTAGCCGGAAGCCAACGATTTGCTGCAGCCCAACGCAATACGCTTCTCACCTGACGGTGCTTCTCTTCCAGCGCATGTAAGTGCCTGGATCGAGGGGCAGGAAGCCTCTGTCGTCACCATCGCCTCGGCCGACGAGCTGATGTCGATCGGGTTGCGGGCGCGTCCACGTTTCGTGGTGTTCGACGCGCGACGCGATCCAGCACCCGTCCTCGCGGCATTGCATCGCGTAAAGAAAGACTCCTATACCGCCGTCGTTCCGTGCGTGGTGCTGTGCTCGAAGAAGACCGAGGCCCTATCCGAGGCGTTCGATGCGGGCGCCGATGAAGTGATCCGCGACGGAATGCAGAGCGAGGAAGCGGTGCGAAGGTTGACGGCGATGTTGATCCGCTCGGAGCGCGATCTCGTCGTCCACCCTTCGACGCGCCTCGCCGGAACTTCGGCGATCGAAGCGGAGATCGGCCGCCGGCTGGCGTTGGGCGATGCGTTCGCCGTTTGCTACGCCGACCTCGATCACTTCAAGGAGTTCAACGATCGCTACAGCTACAACGAGGGCGATCGCGTGATCCGGATTCTCGCGAAGCTTCTCCACGATGTGGTGAAGGGCACTTGCGGCGAGGACGGATTCATCGGACACATCGGCGGCGACGACTTTATCTTTATCATTCCCTACAACGCCATTCCGTCGGTTTGCGGAGAGATCGTCGCGACCTTCGATCTGCTGGCGCCGTATCAGTACTCTGAGCAGGACCGGCGCGCCGGTTATTTCTTCGGGAAAGATCGCCGTGGACATCTCGATCGGGTTCCGCTGATGACGCTTTCCATCGGAGTGGTGACCAATCTGCGACGCACGTTGACCTCGGCCCGCCAGGCGAGCCAACTTGCAACTGAGATGAAAACGTACGCCAAGAGCCTGCCCGGCTCGGTTTATACCGTTGATAGACGCAGCGATGATCGCGTCACGCCGCAGGAGCCACTGCCGGCGATTCGCGATGTTCGCACTATCGGAGACAACGAATGAACGTCAGCTGTCCGGATTGTCGCTCGATCTTCCGCGTGGATCCGGCCAAGGTTCCACCGTCGGGAGTGCGCGCGCGGTGCTCGGTCTGCAGCGGCGTGATAACAATTCCGGCGCCTTCGGGCGTTGCGACGCCCACCGGCGGGACAGCGCGTCCGATGACCAGCGGCTCCGACGCACCACCGCCGGAGCGTCCGAGACCGTCCCAGGCTCAGACCTGGGAGTCGCAGCCGTCGGCGGCTCCGCCGCGCGCGACTCCAGCGGCTACCGCGGCGCCGCGTCCGGCCGCTCCTCCACCCCCACCACCGCCACCCCCGGTTCGCACCGAGGTACCTGCTGCACCGCGGCCGCGACCGGAGTCCCTGGAGCGACCCGCGCCGACGGCGACGGCAACGCCGCCTTCGCCGGCGTCCCCTCGAGCGCCATTCAGCCAGCCGACTCCGCCAGCCGTTCCGCCGGTAGTACGTCCCACTCCCGCCGCTACCGGTGGATCGAGCGCAGGTCCCTCTGCGCCACCGTTCGTACCTCCGTCACCGCCACCGCGTCCCGCGACACCGCCGGCCGCGGTACCACGCCGTCCCACAACGCCGCCGAGTGTGTCACAGGTAGGTGGCGACAGCGGCGCGCGCCGTCCGCTCAATCCCTTCCTGTCCAAGGACCCCGACCAGCGCGCCAAGCGCCTCGCGCGCGCCCTCGTCTCGGACATCATCACCTATCATCCCGCGAAGCACGCCGAAGGTCTTCGCGACGGAACTCTGAAACAGCTCTTTCGCGAGGAGATCAAAAAGAGCTTCGAAGAGTATATTGCGCAGGTCGGGCAGCAGCTCGCGGAGAGCACGACCTACTTCCAGGAAGCGCTCAACGAAGTGCTGGGTGGCGGCAAGAAAATCTTTTAAGGGACTCGGGGGTCCGGGATGGCGGAAAGTGAACGCGGTCGCAGTCTGAAGCAAAGCCGGGAGCGACTCGCGGAGCTGCGGAGGTATCTTTGACATCGACGGCAAGCGCGCGCGACTGAGCGCGCTCGAGGCCGAGATGGCCGACCCCGGCTTCTGGAACAATCAGGAAAAAGCGCAGACGACGCTTCAGGAAGTGAAAACCCTGCGCGGATGGGTTGACCCCTTCGACAAATTGGACGGCCGCGTGGTGAGCGCGCTCGAGCTCGACGAGCTGTTGCAGGACAGCTCGGAGCCCGAGATGGAGCGCGATCTCGATACTGAGACGTCGCAGCTTAGCGACGATCTCGACGCGTTCGAGGTGAAGTCGCTGCTGCGCGGTCCCGACGATTTCCGCGATGCGCAGCTAGAGATCAGCGCCGGCGCAGGTGGAACCGAGGCGCAGGATTGGGCGCAGATGCTGATGCGCATGTACACGCGCTGGGCGGAGCGCCGCGGCTTCGAGGTCGACATCCTCGACGAAAGTGAGGGCGAAGAGGCGGGGATCAAGGGCGCGGTGCTCGAGATCCGCGGCCAGTACGCCTACGGATTTCTGCGCCCGGAAACCGGCGTGCATCGACTGGTGCGGATCTCGCCCTTCGATGCCAACGCGCGCCGGCATACCAGCTTCGCATCGGTCTTCGTATATCCCGTCGTCAACGAAGAGATCAACATCGAGATCCGCGAAGAGGATCTGAAGATCGACGTCTATCGAGCTTCGGGCGCGGGCGGGCAGCACGTGAACAAGACCAGCTCGGCGGTTCGGATCACCCACACTCCGACTGGGACCGTCGTCGCGTCGCAGCAGGAGCGGTCGCAGTTCAAGAACAAGTCAACGGCGATGAAGATGCTGAAGAACAAGCTGTATCAGGCGGAGATCGAGCGTCGCGAAGCGCACAAGGCGGAGCTCGACGCGACGAAGTCGGACGTCAGCTTCGGCAGCCAGATCAGGAGCTACGTGTTCCAGCCATATACGATGGTGAACGACCACCGCACCGAGCTGAAGATTCCCGATGTGCAGAAGGTGATGGATGGTGGGATCGATCCGTTCATCGAGGCCTACCTGAAGCAGGGCGGCGGCTCGAACACGGCGGCGGCGTGACCGAAGAGACCAACTTCGTTCTCCAGGCGCGGCGCGAGAAACTGGAAGCCCTTGAGGCGGCCGGAGTGGCCGCGTACGGTTACGGGTTCGATCGACGGCACTCCGCGAGCGATGCGCAGTCACTGTTGGGAACTGCGGAGCAGGGTCCCGAGGTCAGTCTCGCTGGCCGCATAGTGGCCTGGCGCTCGCACGGCAAGACGACCTTCGCGCATCTCGCGGATTCAACCGGCAAGATCCAGCTCTACTTCAAGAAGGACCAGCTCGGCGACGAGGCGTACTCGCTGCTCGCGCACTTCGATCTGGGTGACATTATCGGCGTGCACGGGCCGCTGTTCCGCACCAGGACCGGCGAGGTCACGGTGCGGGTGGACAAGGTCGAAATGCTTGCCAAATCGCTGCGCCCGCTGCCCTTCGGAAAGGAAGAAGAAGTCAACGGTCAGATCGTCCGCCACTCCGGCTTCGCGGACCCCGAGCAGCGGTACCGGCAACGCTACGCGGATCTGGCCGTCCATCCAGAGGTTCGAGCTCTCTTCATTGCGCGCTCGAAGATGACGCGCGCGATAAGGCAGTTTCTGGACGAGCGCGATTTCCTGGAAGTCGAGACGCCGATTCTGCAACCCCAGTACGGCGGTGCCGCGGCGCGCCCATTCACTACGGTGCATAACGCGCTCGACATGCAGCTCTATCTGCGGATTGCCGACGAGCTGTACCTGAAGCGGCTGGTCGTCGGGGGACTCGAGCGGGTATACGAGATCGGCCACGATTTCCGAAACGAGGGCATCGACCGTACCCACAATCCCGAATTCACGATGCTCGAGTTCTACCAGGCGTACGCCGATTACAAGGGCATGATGGACCTGGTCGAGAAGCTGCTCGAGAAGGCTGCCGACGCGGTTCGCGCGGTTCCGGAGCTTGCTGAGCGGGTTCCGACCTTTGAGCGCCCCTTCAAGCGCATTGAGTGGCTGCCGTCGCTGAACGAGGCGGCGGGCGTCGATGTTTTGGCGCTCGACGAAGTAGCGCTGCGGGCACTCGCGAATCGCGTCGGGGTCGAGAAGGTGGACACCCTGAGCCGACCCAAAATCCTGGATGAAATGTTCCAGGCGCTGGTTGAATCAAAACTCATCGCGCCGACCTTCGTGGTTGACTACCCGGTGGAGCTCTCGCCTCTCGCAAAACCAAAGCGCGGAGATCCGCGCCTCACGGAGAGGTTCGAGTTATTCGTTCAAGGAAAGGAGATCGCAAATGCCTTCGGTGAGCTCAACGACCCGATCGATCAGCGGCGCCGGTTCGAGGCCCAGGCAGCACTCCGAGCCGGTGGCGATGAGGAAGCCACTGGCGTCGACGAGGACTATTTGCGTGCCATGGAATACGGCATGCCTCCTATGGGAGGAGCAGGTATCGGAATCGACCGACTGTTCATGTACCTGTCCGGATCGACGAACATCCGCGACGTAATTCTTTTTCCGACGATGAGGCCCGAGTGAGCAAGCTGGAGCTCCAGATCGCGTGGCGATATCTGCGCAGCAGGCGTGGGTCGAAGCTGCTGTCGCTGATCAGCATCATCGCAATCGGCGGAGTGTTGGTCGGGGTCAGCGCGCTCGTGATCATCATCGGCGTCATGAACGGCTTGCAACACGATCTGCGCGAGAAGATCCTCGTCGGCAGCCCCGACATTCGGGTGCTGAGTTATGGAGAGGATCTCAAGATCGCCGACTGGCCCGATGTGCTGGAAAAGGTTCGCAAGCAGCCAGGCGTAGTGAGTGCCGCTCCGTTCGTGCTCACCGAAGGTGTGATCACCGGCGGCCATACGTACTCGGCGGGGTGCTACATCGTTGGGCTCCAGCCCGAGGCGCGTGGAATCCCCGACGTCACAACGATTCGACAGCACGTGAAGCAGGGCGACTTCCGCTTCGCCAGCACCGACGGCCAGCACCGCGGGGTAGTGCTCGGCAATCTGCTCGCGGCGCGATTCGCGAAATCACCTGGCGATACCATTCAGCTTTTCACCGCCGGTGGCCACGAGATGAATCCCGTAACCGGCGGGTTCGTCCCGCGGGCAGAAACCTTCGAGGTAACCGGCGTCGTAGAGACTGGTATGTATGAGTACGACAATGCCTATGTCTACATCGCCCTCGACAAGGCGCAATCGCTGGCAGGACTTGGCAGCGGCGTAACGGGCATCGAGGTGAAGACCACCGATCGCTGGCAGGCAGCGACCGTTGCTTCACGACTGGTCGCCGCACTCGGGTGGCCATATCGGACCGTCGATTGGCAGGAGCAGAACCAGTCACTATTCCAGGCGCTCAAGCTCGAGAAGCTCGGGATGGGAGTAATCCTGCTCCTCATCGTGCTGGTCGCCGCATTCAACATCGTCAGCACACTGACAATGGTGGTGGCGGACAAGACAAAGGAAATCGGCATCCTCAAGGCGATGGGAATGCCCGCGAGATCGATCCGGCGGATTTTCTTCGCGCAGGGGCTCGTCATCGGCGTTGTCGGAACCATCCTCGGCCTGGTGCTCGGCTTCGCTGGGGCGCTGGCGCTCGACAAGTACCAGTTCATCAAGCTCGATCCGCAGGTGTATTTCATCGATCACCTCCCCGTGAGCACCCAGCCCAGCGACATCATGTGGATCATTCTGGCCAGCGTTGCTATCGCCGCGGTGGCAACGGTGTATCCATCGGTACAGGCATCACGGCTCTTTCCGATCGACGCGATCAGGCACGAATGACAATGGCGGTTCTGGAAGCTCACGATGTGTACAAGACCTACGTCGGCGGTGACGGGAACGCCCTTCACGTCCTCAATGGGGTGAACCTCTCCGTTCAGAGGGGCGAGATGATCGCCATCGTGGGAGCGAGTGGGGCCGGGAAGAGCACGCTGATGCATGTCCTCGGGGCACTGGACAAACCGACGAACGGCTATGTAGTAATCGGTGGAGAGCCGGTACACGGCCGCGATGAAACCCAGCTCGGGGAATTGCGGAACCGAACCGTCGGATTCGTGTTTCAGTTTCATCATCTGTTGCGGGAATTCTCGGCGCTCGAGAACGTGATGATGCCGCTGCGAATCGCCGGACGCCCCGACGAGGTTGCGCGGAGCAGGGCGGCCGAGCTCCTCGCACGGGTCGGTCTCAGTGCTCGCATGAGTCATCGTCCCGGTGAGCTGTCCGGCGGCGAGCAGCAACGGACGGCAGTAGCCCGGGCGCTGGCGATGGATCCGCAGATCCTTCTCGCCGACGAGCCGTCGGGCAATCTCGACCGGTCGAACGCCGAGATGCTGCACGAGTTATTGAGCGAGGTCGTGGTTGACCTCGAGATCGGGATGGTCGTCGTTACACACAGCCGCTCGCTTGCCGGACGGGCCCGCAAGGTGTTGCTGCTCGAAGGCGGAAAGCTGAGTCCGGCCGAAGTCGATGAGGTGGTTGTATAAATGGTTTGCGATCTGTGCAAGGATGGAGAGGCAGTGATCACGCTCACGGAGATCGTGGGGAGCGGGGTCAGGCAGCTGCATCTGTGCGAGAAGTGCGCGGCGGAGCGCGGCGTCGAGACCATGGTTGGCGCCACCAAGCCGCAGATCAACAACTTCCTTCAGACCATCCATGAGCAGATGCCGGCCGCCAAGGGCGAGCCCGTGCATTGCTCCTTCTGCCAGGCGACGCTGGCGGATTTCCGCGCCACCGGCCGGCTTGGCTGCGCGCACTGCTACGAGGCTTTCGAGTCCAGCCTGCGCGACCTGCTCCGTCGGGTGCATGGCAACTCACGGCACATCGGACGCCGATATGTCGCGCCGCTGCCGTCGGAGCTGCCACACGTCTCGAACGCTACCGAGCTGCGCGACCGCCTGAAGCGGGCGATCGAGGCCGAGCAGTTCGAGCTCGCTGCTGACATCCGCGACAAGCTGCGGGGAATCGAGTAATGCTGGATCTCGCGCTCCTGCCTGACGGCGGCGCGAGCTGGCTGGACGCTTCCGGCGAGCACGCGGACATCGTCATCTCGACCCGAATCCGGTTGGCGCGGAACCTCGAGGGCTATGCCTTTACGCCGCGCGCTAGGGACGGTGAGCGGCTTCGGATTCTTACGCAGGTCCGGGAGGCTTTCGGCAGCCTGCGCTCGATCGAGGATGGCGTTCTGGTGCGGGTCGACGAGCTGCCGCCCGAAGACAGGCTCCTCCTCCACGAGCGGCATCTGGTAAGCAAGGAGCTGGCGGGTCTCAACGATCAGCCCGTGCGCACCGGGGCGGCGGTCTATCTGTCGCGGGGCGTGGGGATCATGGTCAACGAAGAGGATCACCTCCGCCTTCAGGCGCTGCATTCGGGCTTTCACGTCGCTGACGCGTTCGGCGTCATCGAGCGCCTCGACGCCGAGCTTGGAAACCGGGTGCCCTACGCGTTCCACAACGAGTTCGGCTATCTGACTGCCTGCCCGACCAATGTCGGAACGGGGTTGCGGGCCTCGGTGCTCATTCACCTGCCCGGCCTGGTGCTGACCAAAGAGATCGGAAAGGTGCTGGCGGGTTTGCAGCAGGTCGGTCTGACCTACCGCGGGATGTACGGCGAGGGGAGTGAAGTGGTCGGGAATTTCTTTCAGATCTCGAACCAGACGACTCTCGGTCGGTCGGAGGGTGAGTTACTTGATTACCTCGTGCGCGTCGTAAGACATGTAATCGAGCGCGAAGAAGAAGCGCGGCGAGTTCTGCTGCGTGATGCGGGTTATATTATTGAAGACAAGCTCTGGCGTGCCTTTGGCACGCTGCGATATGCACGCAGCTTGAGCTTCGATGAAGCGATGAATTATCTGAGCGGCGTGCGACTGGCTGTCGGCCTGAAACTGATAAGCGGTCTCAGTGTATATACTCTCAACAAGCTCCTGATTTTTAGTCAGTTGGCACACCTCGGGAATACCGAGGGCAGAGTGCTGACGGAAAGCGAAGCGAACGTCGCACGCGCTCGATACGTGCGGGAGACGCTAGCTGTCGAGGCGGAGTAAGGGGGAGCGGTAATCACGCGCGCCGCAGTGGTGACACTGATACGCACGCGAAGGAACTGGCTCCCGCACTGAGGATTGCAGAGATGAACGGGTACAACTTCACAGAGCGAGTAAGAAAGGTGCTCGCCATGGCCCGTGAGGAAGCCGCGAGGCTTCACCACGAATACGTCGGCACCGAGCACATTCTGCTCGGGCTCATTCGTGAGGGCGAAGGCGTAGCTGCCGCAGTCCTCCAGAACCTCAGCGTCGACCTCGACGAGATCCAGCAGAAAATCGAGGAGACGGTGAAGAAGGGTAAGGCCGCCGCTGCGACCGGTCCCGATCTTCCCTACACATCGCGCGCGAAGAAAGTGCTCGAGCTCGCCATGGGCGAGGCCCGCGATCTGAGTCACGGCTACGTCGGCACCGAGCACCTGCTGCTCGGACTGCTGCGCGAGGAGAAGGGAATCGCGGCGCAGGTCCTTACCGACGCGGGTGTCAATCTCGACGCCGCGAAGGCAGAGACCCTGAGACTGCTCGGCACCGAGATGCCGCAGGGCGGCGCTCCCGCCGCTGCGCAGGGCACGCCGGGCCAGACCCAGACGCAGACCGGGAAGGGCGAGAAGAAGTCCAAGACTCCAGCGCTCGATCATTTCTGCCGCGACCTGACCCAGCTCGCTGCCGACAACCAGCTCGACCCGACCATCGGTCGCGCCAAGGAAATCGAGCGCGTGATGGAGATCCTCACGCGGCGCAAGAAAAACAATCCTGTATTGATCGGTGAGCCAGGCGTGGGCAAGACGGCGATCGTCGAAGGCCTCGCGCAGCTCATTGCCAACGGCGAATGCCCGGATTCTCTGCGTGAGAATCGCGTGCTGTCACTCGACATGGCAGCCGTCATCGCCGGCACCAAATATCGCGGTCAGTTCGAGGAGCGCCTCAAGGCGGTCATGAACGAGATCGCGCAGAACAAGAACATCATCCTCTTCATCGACGAGCTGCACACGCTGGTCGGCGCGGGCGCCGCGGAAGGCGCGATCGACGCCAGCAACATGCTCAAGCCCGCGCTCGCGCGCGGCGAGCTGCAGTGCGTCGGTGCGTCCACCCTCAACGAGTACCGCAAGTACATCGAGAAGGACGGCGCCCTCGAGCGTCGCTTCCAGACCGTGATCGTCGAGCCACCTTCGGTGGACGAGACCGTCGAGATCCTCAAAGGTCTGCGCAAGAAATACGAGGAGCACCACAAGGTTTCTATACCCGACACCACGCTGCAGGCCGCGGCGAAGATGTCGGAGCGCTACATCACCGACCGGTTCCTGCCCGACAAGGCGATCGACGTGATCGACGAGGCCGGCGCACGCGCCCGTCTCGCGACGCAGTCTCCGCCGCCGGCAGTCGCCGAGCTAAAGGGACAGCTCGATGCGGTGAACGTGGACAAGGAAGCGGCAGTGCGCGATCAGAACTTCGAGCGCGCGGCCTCGCTGCGCGACCGCGAGCGCGAGCTGCAGGGTGACATTCGTCGCAAGCAGGAAGAGTGGGAGAAGCACCGCCAGTCGCACCGTCCCGTGCTGGGTGAAGAGGAAGTTTCCTTCATCGTCAGCCGCTGGACCGGTATTCCGGTGATGCGCCTGCAGGAAGCAGAGACCGCCAGGCTGCTGCGGATGGAAGAGGAGCTGCACGCTTCTGTCGTCGCCCAGGAAGAGGCGATCAAGGCGCTGGCCCGCTCGATCCGTCGCAGCCGCGCCGGACTCAAGGATCCCAATCGTCCGATCGGCTCGTTCATCTTCTCCGGCCCAACCGGCGTCGGAAAGACCGAAGTAGCGCGCGCACTGGCGAAGTTCCTGTTCGCCGACCCGCAGGCGCTGATTCGCGTCGACATGAGCGAGTACATGGAGAAGTTCTCGGTGTCGCGCCTGATCGGTGCGCCTCCGGGCTACGTCGGCTACGAAGATTCAGGCACGTTGACCAAAGCCGTGCGTCGCAAGCCGTACAGCGTGGTGCTGCTCGACGAGATCGAGAAGGCGCACCCGGACGTGTTCAACATCCTGCTGCAGGTACTCGACGAGGGACACCTCACTGACAACTACGGCCGCGTGATCGACTTCAAGAACACCGTCGTGATCATGACATCGAACGTCGGAGCGCGCGACATCACCAAGGGTCGCGGACTGGGCTTCCACGCTCCCGATCTCAAGTCGAACTTCGACCGGATCGCGGAGAAGGTGAAGGAA
>DATFGW010000144.1:0-8258 GCA_035249045.1 Gemmatimonadaceae bacterium
CCAGATACTTCGACGCATCGACCTGGTCCTGCAGATCGCGCCCGCCCATGTGACGGTAAATCGCCGTCCGCCAGTCGCGACCGTAGCCGTCAGAGCCGCGGTAGTCGAGGTCCAGAACGGTGTAGCCCTTCGACGCGAGAAACTGGTTGAACATGTACTCGCGCGGATACTCCGACCAGAAATTTCCGACGTTGTGCAGGTAGCCGGCGCCGTGCACGAAAATCACCGCGGCGCCATTGGACTGAGCGTGCATGTCGCTGGGCCGATAGATGTGCGCCGGAACTTTGACGCCGTCCGACGCGGGGATCATCACGATTTCAGGCACGATCCAGGGAAACGACAGCCACTCGGCGCTCGGCGAGACCGTCAGCTGCGACATCTCCGCGCCGGGCTGATTGCGCATCAGGAAAAGATCGGGGGGGCGATTGACGTACGAGTACACGTCGGCGACGAGCTTGCCGTCGGGCGAGACTACGCCCTGATGCCGTCCCGATTTCGTCGTGATGCGCTCCATCGCGCCGCCGGCGGTGGACATCCGATACAGCTGCTGCTCGAACGGCGACACCTGGCTCGTATGGAGGTAGAACAACCGTTCGTCGGGCGAGAGGTCCACGTCGCGCACCTCCCAATTGCCGCGGGTGAGCTGCTGGCGTCCGGTGCCATCCGGCGCGACGGTGTAGAGATGAGAAAAGCCATCGGCCTCGGACACGTACCAGATTCGCCCGGCTCCCGCGCCGTACCAGCCGCCGCAGGTGGCGCAAGGTCCACCGATCCAGGCGGTGTCACGCTCGGCCTCGAGGGTGGTGATCTTCGAGCTCGGATCGACGACCTCGAGATAGCGGTGCTTGTTGTCACCGCTGTACGCGTAGAAGGCGGCGCGCGTTCCAGCGTCGTTCCAGCCAAGCAGCTCGTACGCGCCTGTGGTGGTGTCCGCGGGGAATGGCTTGAGCCATGTGACGTTCGCGGCGGGTAGACTGACGAGCGCAATTCGTCCACGCTGCTCCGTGTCGCCCACCTTGGTGCGACCGCGGAGCTCCTCGGTGTAACCGCTCCGGGTGACGTAGACCGGAATCTCCGAAGTTCGATTGCCGCTCGCCGGCGTGCGGGTTGTAACGAGAACGCTGGTGCCGGCCGGGGACATCGAGAAATCCGATACCTGCTCGCCGGTTTGCAGATAGACGGGCTTTAGGCCGAGTGAATCGCGCAGCATTCGGTCCGCTCGCGCGAGACTGTCGGCGCGAATGCGATCCCGAATCGCCTCGAACAGGTCGCGCTGTTGCTGCTCGAGTCGACCGCGCTGGCCTTCCGCCTTCGCCGAATCGGCGGGGGCGGAACCCTGCCTGATGTCGGTCAGCTGACGCAGAAACCCCGAGGTCAGATCGATGCCGTAGATGTTGTTGTTGCGGACGAAAAAAACTTCGCGGTCGTTGAGTGAGAATTCGGGATTCCGCTCCGACTCTACGGTTTGGGTGAGTCGCCGCGTCGTGCCGTTCGTGAGATCGTTGATGTAGAGATCGCCGTTGAAGTCGACCACGGTGTAGCGGCCGTTGTGGGAGCGCTCGCCATCGGAGTACCGCGCTCCGGTGGTGTCGGCCTGGCGGATCGACACCCGCTCTGGCTTCGCTCCGGGCACCGCGCGGACCCGGAACTGCTGTGGTCGCTCGCGCCAATCGGTGCCGGGCTCGAGCCAGCTGAAGTAGATCCACTTGCTGTCGGCGCTCCACCGAACGTTGTCTGGTTGGCGGCCGTATAGCTCGGGGCCGCGCATGATGTTCTTGATCGAGAAGTCGAAAGGTTTCGACGGTTGCTGGCCGACAGCTGCGAGCGAAGGCAATACCAACAGGAGCGCAACTAACTTTTTCATTTTTTAGCGAAGGTTGTCGGAAGGTGGCGTCAGGATGCGTGAATGGCGGGGGTGCGAAAACGCAGCAGTACGATGCCAAAAATGATCATCCAAAGCGGGAGGAGATAGTTGTTGGCGGCCGCGACCGGACTTACGAAGGTGGTCACGTTGCGAAACATGCCGACCATGCCTGCCGCCGCGACCAGAATTCCGAAATAGGCACTCCAGCGGGGGAATCCCGCGCCGCGGACGAGCATTGCCAGTGCGGACAGCAGAAAAAAGATGGAGAAGCTCAGCTCGCCGAGAAACTCGCCGATGTAGTTGCCGAGAAAGCTGTTGAGACCGGTGAACACGGCGGCGATCGCAGCTTTGTCGGTCTCGGTACCACTGGCGTAAGCCTGGGCCAGGCTCCAATGAATGCTTGGCCAGCGTAGCAATCCAAGCATCATGCTGATGCAGGCGAGCTGGGCGAAGAGCAGTGCGACTCGCATTCCGCCCTCATTCGCGGTACGCAGTGCCTGAAAGGCGCCTACACCAGCGGGGATCCAGATAAGTGGCAGGAAACCGTATATCGCCCATACGACGCGACCGGTGGTACCGGTCGCCAGCAGCGCGGGAAGAACGTCGGCGGCATTGCCGTCGAGGACCCGCGGATAATCGAATTGCGCGGCGAGGAACGCGAATACACCCATGAACGCGAGCGCGCCCGCAATCAGGAAAAAGCCGCCGAACCATACGGATGTCAGCTTACGCATTTGCGTTTCCTTGCTCGCGGGTTCGTTGTTGAGAACGGTGGCGTGAGGTTAGCGTCAGGGCGTCGTCACCCGAAGTCTCAGCTCGAACGTCACGCCCCCGCCGTCTCGGTTCCGATAAGTCAGCGTCCCGCCTTGCGCGTCCGCGAGCCGGCGCGCGATCCACAATCCAAGTCCCGTCGAATCAGTTCCGGGATCGGTTGAATGACGTTGATAGGGAAGAAAAACCTGGTCGCTCGGCGGGAACGGGAACCCAGGCCCGCGATCGCTCACACGGAACACCACCGCATTGCCTTGCACGCCGCCGGTCAGCTCGATGGGAGTACCCGGCGCGGTGTGCTTGAACGCGTTGTCGGTCAGATTGGCAACGATGCGGAGGGTGTGCACGTAGTCGAACAGCCCAAACGAGATCGACGCGGGGTCGTCGAGGGATATCGTCAATCGATCAGCATCCGGTCTCGCCGCGATGTGCTGCTGAACCGCACCGAGCAGATCGTCGACGGCGTTGATCTGGATGTCGAGAGGGAGCGCGCCTCCGTTGAGTCGCGCGATATCCAGCAGGTCCGTCACGAGCCGATTGAGTCGGTCGGCCTGCTCTTCGATCATCAGCGTTCGCTCGTCCCCGAGCGCCTGGAGCTCGTGAGCGAGTCCCTTGATTGCCGTAAGCGGTGTACGGAGGTCGTGCGATACCGACGCAAGCAGCGCGTCTTTGAGCTTGTCCGCTTCACGCAGCGCCTCTGCGCGCTCGACCGCAGCGCGTTCCGAGCGCGCTTGGTACAAGAGCTGGGCGGCGACCACGCTGGTGATGAGAAAAGCAATCAGTACGAGCCAGTCGAACGGGTTGCGCACGAGCAACGTCTTGTAGGGCGGCAGAAACAACCAGTCGAACAGCACAAACGCAACGATGGACGTGCTTACACCGAGCATCCGCCCTCCGGCTGCGCTGGCACCAAGCACGACGAGGAGAAATACCAACGCAACGTGCGCCTCGCCAAGTTGCGAACGCACCGTGTACAGCGCGAGCGCCGCGATGCCCAGAGCCGCGAATGCCAATCCCCAGACCGTCCATCGGCGCGATGTCACGATTCCGGTACGCGAGCAGGAGCAGCGAAGCGATAGCCAACGCCCGGCTCGGTTACGATGTAGCGCGGGTCGAGCGGATTGGTCTCGATCTTTCGACGCAAGTTGGCGACGTGGACTCGCAGGTACTGCTGTGCATCGCCAAACTGCCGTCCGCTCCACACGGCATTGAAGATCTGGCGGTGGGTAAGGGTCTTGCCGGCGTTGGTGATCAGGAGGCTGAGCAACTCCCATTCGATCGGCGTGAGATGGACATCGCGACCGCTGCTCACGACGGTCCGCGTCTCGAAATCCATTGTTAGTTCACCGTGACTCACAGTCCTCGTCTCCTCGGGGTGTGGAGTCTTGGCGCGACGCCGCAGCGCTCGCACCCGCGCGGTGAGCTCGATGGTGCTGAACGGTTTAGTGACGTAGTCATCGGCACCCGCATCCAGGAGGGTCGCCTTTTCCCGGTCGGCATGGCGGGCCGAAAGCACAAGGATCAACGCGTCGGATCGTTGCCGAATCCGCTCGCAGACTGCGACACCGCTCATGTCGGGAAGGCCGAGGTCGAGCACAATGAGCCCGGGTCGCTCCTTGGCGATCAGGTCGAGGGCCTCCTCCGCGGTCGCCGCTTCGACCACCTTCGAGAAATCAGGGGCGAGCGCGTTGCGGACGACGCTGCGGATGCGGGGCTCGTCATCGATTATGAGTGCGGTGCGGTCAGCCACACTCAAATGATCGCATACGCGCCTCTCCGGCACTACAGCCGCCCGCTCCCGGCTTTGTGAAATCTTTGTGCAAATCGCCACCCGGCGAAATGAGCTTTAGTGATTATGGTCAGCGAATATAGCCGTCTCAAACAGCTGCTTTTTGGGCGACCACTTCCGAGCGAGCGCCTCGAAAGCGAGCGTCTCAACAAGAAGACAGCGCTGGCAGTTCTCTCGTCAGACGCCATTTCTTCGGTTGCATACGCAACTGACCAGATCCTGATCGTCTTGGCGGTACTCGGAACCGCGGCAGCGGTCCAATACGCGGTGCCGATATCGGCTGTCATCGTGGGGTTGCTGGTGCTCGTCGGCCTCTCGTATCGGCAGACGATTTTCGCTTACCCGAACGGGGGTGGGTCCTACACCGTCGCAAAAGAGAACCTCGGAACCGGGGCCGGACTCGTGGCGGCAGCGGCACTGCTCACCGACTACGTCATGACCGTCGCAGTCTCGATCGCCGGCGGAGTTGCCGCAATCACATCGGCCTACCACTCGTTGATTCCGCACACGGTGTTGCTCTGCGTATCATCGATCGCGATCCTCGGCCTTGTCAATCTGCGCGGCGTAAGGGAATCGGGACTCGCCTTTAGCGTGCCGACCTATGTATTCGTCCTCTTGATGGTGGTTCTGATTGGGTACGGCGGATATCGCGCGTTCCTTGGCGCCGACGGCGCCATTGCCTCAGGCGTAGTAAAGGTCGACCCCGTCTCGGTACGCCAGCACGGATTGGCAAGTGTCCCCACCGGATTCGCGCTTGCTTACCTCGTGATCAGAGGGTTTGCCGAGGGCTGCGCAGCGATGACCGGAACAGAAGCGATCTCCAACGGAGTGATGGCGTTCAGGAAGCCAGCTCAGAAAAACGCCGCCGTCACGCTCGGAATGATGGTGACGATTCTCGCGGCCTTCTTCCTCGGCACGAGCCTGCTCGCGAGACACTACGCCGTGATGCCGACCACCACCGATACAGTGCTGTCCCAGCTTGCGGATCTGATCTTCGGCCACGGTGCCACGTATTTCGTGTTTCAGTACAGCACCTTTGCTATCCTGGTGCTCGCGGCTAACACCGCCTTCGCCGATTTCCCGCGCCTCTCCGGAATTCTTGCCAACGACGGCTACATGCCACGCCAGTTGGCGGCGCGGGGCGATAGACTCGCGTTCTCGAACGGCATCATCGCACTTGGCGTAATTGCCGCTGTCATCGTGTGGGTTTTTCGCGGCCAGACCAACGCGCTGATTCCGCTCTACGCCGTGGGCGTGTTCGTCTGCTTTACCCTGTCGCAGGCGGGAATGGTGCTGCACTGGCTCCGCTCCCGCGCGCCCGGCTGGCGTTGGAAAGCGATTCTCAACGGTGTCGGCGCCCTCGCAACCGGCATCGTCTCCATCATTCAGGTAGTAACGAAGTTCGTCGAAGGTGCATGGATCGTGGTGCTGATCATCCCGGTGATAATCGCGTTGCTCAGGAAGATCCACCGCCATTACGCTCAGTTCGCCGCGGATGTCCAATTCACTGGGCAGAGCCCGATCGCGCCAATGCACCACTCGGTGGTGGTGCCGGTCAACGGAATCACGAAAGCCACCGCGGGCGCGCTCGTGTATGCGACGGCAATCTCGGACGAAGTGATGGCGGTGTATGTCGAGGTGGATCCGGCCGCTACGCCGAAGCTCCGTGCCGACTGGGAAGCCTGGGATGTTGGTGTGCCTTTGGTGGTGATTCCTTCGCCGTATCGCTCGGTGCTCCGGCCACTCGTAGAGTACGTCGACAGCCTGCGACTCGTGATGCCGGGCGAGCTTGTCACCGTGGTCGTTCCGGAGATTGTGCCGAAGCGCTGGTGGGAGCACCTGCTCCACAATAAGACCGCTCTCTATATCAGGACGGCGTTTCTCTTCAGGCCCAACGTCGTCGTTACGACCGTCCCGCTTTTACTCGGTCATGCATACCGGCTGCGGGACATGTTCGAGCACGACGACCGCCTCGACGAAACCACGGGTTCACCGCCGCTCGAGACCACGCCGCCGGCGACGCGTGAGGTCGAGGCAGCATGATGGGCCAGCGACGTCGGCGCGCACGCATCTGGATTGCCTGGAGCATCTCCATCGCTTCGGTTGCCTGCGACGCGGCCGCGGACGACCCGGGACTGATCGATGCCCGGGCCGCCGAAGGCCTCGTTGGCGTGTGGGACGCCAAGTTGTCCCTGGCGTCCCCGTATCAGCTCGGGCCGGAAAGTACCGAGGCCAGTGAGATCTGCGGCACCATTGGATTCGTGGAAGACCATCGCCGCGGCGATCGGTACGAATCCGCGGGAGGAACTTCCTTGATCGGGGTCTACGATCTCAATTTACGGCGGCTCGGACTGGACTGGCTTGGCGGGAATCCGGTCCCTACGGCCTTCGCCAGCGGCGAGAGCTCGGCACGATTGCAGGCCCCCTCTCAGCCCGACTCGGTGAGAATCGTCCTCAGCATGGGGAACGAAGAACGTATCGTTCTGCTCGGTCGTCGCGGCGCGCGCGGAATCGACGGGACGTGGCTCGCTCAATCGGCGCGTGGTACCGCGACCGGCGCGTTTTCCATGCGACCGCACGGCGAGGGCGCGCCGACCAGCTGCGTACGCTAAAATGCGCACTGATCAGAGCTAAGCTGCCCGGCTCGGCTCGAATGGTATCTCGGTGGTCTTTGCCGCTTTGCGACCTGTCAGCACCACGAACCACTCATGGATCGACGCGATGAGGATCGCCACCACCGACAGTAGAAAGAACGCGGCGACCGCGGCGTCGATCCAATCGTTCGCGATCAGACGATGCGCATCAGCGACGGTGTGAACACCGGGCGGCAGTCCGCCGCTCATCATCGACCGCTGGATCATTCCCATGTGGGAAAAGAATCCTAGCTTGGGATCGCTGGCAAAAATTTTCTGCCAGCCCGCGGTCATCGTCACGATCACCAGCCAGACGAGCGGAAGGATGGTGACCCACGCGTAGCGTGCTTTACCCATCTTGATGATCACCGTCGTGCCCACGCAGAGCGCGACAGCCGCCAACAACTGATTCGAGATTCCAAAGAGCGGCCACAGCGAATTGATTCCGCCGAGCGGGTCCATCACGCCCTGGTAGAGGAAGTGGCCCCACATCGCGACTATGAGGGCGCTCGATATCAGCACCGCCGGATACCACGAGACCCGCCCAATCGGCGCCCACACATGCTTCAGAAGATCCTGGAGCATGAAGCGGCCGACCCGCGTGCCGGCATCGACGGTCGTCAGGATGAACAGCGCCTCGAACATGATTGCGAAGTGGTACCAGAGCGCCATCGCCGTCGGACCGCCCAGCACGCTCGAGAACAGGTGCGCCATTCCCACCGCCAGGCTTGGCGCTCCGCCGGTGCGGGAGAGCAGACTCTTCTCCCCGACGTTTTGCGCCAGGACCTGCATCTGGGCGGGATCCAGCGTGAATCCCCAGTGCTGCACCGCCGTCGCTGCGCTTGCCGCGGTAGTCCCGATCGCGCTCGCCGGCGCGTTGATCGCGAAATAGACACCGGGTGTCAGGACGCAGGCGGCGATCAATGCCATCACCGCGACCAGCGATTCCATCAGCATCCCACCGTAGCCGATCATCCGCGCATCTCCCTCGCTTGCCAGCAGCTTGGGTGTGGTACCCGACGAGATCAGGGCATGGAACCCGCTGATCGATCCGCACGCGATCGTTATGAACGCAAAGGGAAAAATCTTGCCGGCGAAGATCGGGCCTTCGCCGTTGGCGAACTGGGTGAGGGCGGGCATCTGCATCGGTGGGAGCACGATCACGATGCCGAGCGCGAGCGCCGCGATGACGCCGATCTTG